>JAGBVD010000106.1 GCA_017630495.1 Oscillospiraceae bacterium | reverse complement strand
GACGGAGCATTTTGTGCAGGGCCATACCCCGGTCGATCACCAGACTCCGGCTGCCCTTTTCCATATGCCAGTACATTTCCTGGTCGCACAGCCGGAACATAATGGTCTTGTCCCCCACCAGAGCCTGGTCGTGGGATTCGCAGTAGCCGATGACCTTTTCCTTGGGGCGGCGCAGTGTCAGTTCATAGTAAATGCTTCCCAAATCCCAGTATTCGTCCGGGGTTTCCTTTAAAAGCCGGATCCACATATCCGGTGTACCCATAGCCAGCCGGTAGTCAAAACCGATGCCGCCGGAGTTCAGCGGCAAACACATACCCGGCAGCGCAGACATATCCTCGGCGATCATAACCGCGTTGGGATTGACCTGCCGGGCCAATTGGCAGGCCAGCTGCAAATAGGTAACCGCTTCCGTGTCCGTATTCATAGAGAAATAGGACTCCAAACTGCCAAAGCTTGTACCCAAACCGTGGTCTAAATACAGCATAGAGGTGACACCGTCAAAACGGAAACCGTCAAAATGATACTCCTCCTGCCAGAATTTCAAATTGGACAGCAAAAAGTGCAAAACTTCGTTTTTGCCGTAGTTGAAACACTTGGTGTCCCAGGCGCTGTGCTCACCCTTAGGTCCTTCGTGGAAGAACTGGTAAGGCGTGCCGTCAAACTCGTTGATGCCCTCCCGGGTGTTTTTGCTGGCGTGGGAATGGACCACATCCAAAAGCACCGCGATGCCCATTTTGTGGGCGGTGTTGATCAGGTCCTTTAAATCCTCCGGCATACCGAACCGGGAGGAAGCGGCAAAGAAATTGGTCACCTGATAGCCAAAGGAGGCATAGTAAGGATGCTCCATAATGGCCATAATTTGAATGGCATTGTAACCCAGATCCCGGATGCGGGGCAGGACATTTTCCGTAAATTCCCGGTAAGAGCCTACCTTTCCCTCTTCCTGGGCCATACCGATGTGGCACTCGTAGATGAACAGTTTCTTTTTAGGGCGGAAATTCCCGTCCGTCCAGGAAAAGTCCTTCATCCGGTGAATGACAGCGTTCCAGCTGTGGTCTGTGGGGTTTTGCACCACCCGGGTGGCATACAGCGGAATCCGCTCCAGAGCTTGTCCCTCGTTTACCACCACGGTCATCACACCGCAGCCGTCATAGAGGGTGTCCTTTCCCGTCAGATGCAGCTCAAAGACGCCATTTTCCTTCTTTTCCATAGGGTAGGCAAACTTATCCCAATTGCAAAAATCGCCGGTCAGATACAACTGCTGTGCCCCAGGGGCCCATTCCCGGTAGACCCAACCGGTTTCTGTTTCGTGAAAACCGAAATACCGGTGGCCGTTGGCAAAGTCCGCAAGGGTCTGCCCCGGTGCAAGCAGCTGGGAAAGCTTTTTTTCATAGTTTTCCATCCGCAGGCGGATATCACCCTTTACGGGCAGCAAGCTTTTATCATATTGTAAGAGCTTATAGTTCATAAAGCACCCTCCTGCAGTTTTCTTAAGTATATTTTAGCCGGATTTTATCTCTCCGTCAACGAAAAAGACAGAGAAGCCCCAAAGACAAACAACTCGCACTCGTCGGCGTACATAGGTACGGTAGAGTGCGAGTTGTGCAGTAAGTCAAAACACCTTGCGCAGCAAGCTTTTTACACCGCATCTACCGCTACCCGGTCCCCTTTTCCTCAAGGGGAAGGCTTTGGCCGGGACTATTTCGTAAAACACCGTGTTTTGACGGTTTGGGGGTTCTATGTCTTTTTCACGAATTTTTCCCGGCACTTGGGACAGGTGATGGCAATCTTGCCTTTGCCTCTTGGTACTCGCACCTGCTGGCGGCAACGGGGACAATCAAAATACCGATGCTCCCGGTCCTTGATCCGGTCCAGAAACTGCAAATACTTTCGGTTTTCCTGGTAGCGCTTATAGGTGTTTCGGGAGAGCATCCGGAAAATGGCCCAGCCAAGCACGCCGTAATACAGGGCCACCAAAACCATCTTTACCCCAGCAATAGGAATCAACAAGCTGACAATATACGCGCCAAAGGATACCCAAACCAAAGCAATATTCAGTTTGTCGCCGCCGTAGCGGCCCTGCATAAACCGGCGGTAACCGGCGCCGATTTTTGCGCCCAGATTGCGCAGCCACATTCCAAATCCCATACTTTTCTCCTGCAAAATCAGATAATATCTCTATTATAGGTAAAAAAGACAGAAATTCAACCGGTATTTTGAATGTTAACGGATTGTTTACGAAAAGCCGCCCGGCATCTTTGATGCCGGGCGGTTGCGTTTATTCCTTTGTGCCTTCTACAATGCCGTTTGCCAAGCCTACCAGGCCCTGCATCTGGGAGGGAATGATGATCTTGGTGGCCTTGCCGTCAGCGATCTTTTCCATGGCCTCCACAGCCTTAAGCTTGATGACCTGGTCATTGGGCGCTTGCTGGTTGAGCATACCCATAGAATCTGCCAGTGCCTTCTGCACTGCCAAAATTGCCTGGGCCTCGCCCTCTGCCTTCAAAATGGCCGCCTGCTTTTCTGCATCGGCACGCAAAATAGCAGATTCCTTTTCGCCTTCTGCAATCAAAATGGCGGATTTCTTCTGGCCCTCTGCCTGCAAAATTGCCTGACGACGGTCGCGCTCGGCCTTCATCTGCTTTTCCATAGAGCTTTGAATATCTGCCGGAGGCAGGATGTTTTTCAGCTCCACGCGGTTGACCTTGATGCCCCAGGGGTCGGTGGCCTCGTCCAGGATGGAGCGCATCTTGGTGTTGATGATATCACGGGAGGTCAAGGTCTGGTCCAGCTCCAGATCGCCGATGATGTTACGCAGGGTGGTGGCTGTGAGGGTCTCCATTGCCGCCATAGGATGCTCAACACCGTAGGCATACAGCTTGGGGTCAGTGATCTGGAAATACACAACCGTATCGATCTGCATGGTAACATTATCCTTGGTGATCACCGGCTGGGGCGGATAATCGTGGACCTGCTCTTTCAGGGATACCCGCTTGGCGATCCGGTCAATGAAGGGGATCTTCACATGCAGGCCAACACCCCAGACACTGGAAAATGCGCCCAACCGCTCGATAACATAAGCGTGGGACTGCTGGACAACGGCAATGTTGGAAATAATGATAATAGCAATTAAAATGATAAGTCCAATAATAAACGGCATACTTGTTTCCTCCTTTTACATTATGTACGGTTTTCGGTTACGAATACTTTAACCCCTTCCACCCGGTCAACGGTAACAAGGGTATTTTCCGGAATTTTAACATTTTCGGTGCTTCTGGCGCTCCACTGCATACCGCCCAGCTTCACCTGACCGACACCCTGGATATTGTCGATGGCCTCCACCACAATACCGGTGCTGCCCACCACCGCGTCCACATTGGTTTTCACCAGATTGGGGGTGATGAACTTTTTGACCACTGTGCGCAAGCTTGCCAGCAGCGCGACAGATACCGCCACAAACAAAACCGCCTGCAGCCAGAGCTGCGCCTCAAAGAGGGCGGCGATCATCGCAGCCAGAGAGCCTGCGGCAAACCAGATACTGATCAAGCTCACCGTGGACGATTCCATCCACAAAAAGACGATCATGAGTACAAACCACAAAATTGCATCCCAATTCATAACGGCCAACTCCTTTCTTTCTGGGCCTTCTATATATATGATAGCAAATCCGGAAAAAGCCGTCAATTCCTATTTTGTTCATAATTTCGCGGATAACACTTGCGCGGCAAGACATTTTGATGTATAATTAAGCTGTAAAAATATGGGCAATGCCCAACGAAATTGGAGGAATTATTTATGTTTCAAGCTATGATCGAGACCTTGAAGGCCAATCCCCGGAAAATCGTCTTTACCGAAGGCCACGACGCTCGTATTCTGGAAGCTACCGCCCGTCTGAACGAGGGTAAGTTCCTGACCCCCATCCTCATCGGCAATGTAGATGAGGTCAAGGCCAACGCTGCCAAGGGCGGCTTCAACATCGAAGGTGTTGAAATCATCGACCCCAAGACCTATGAGGGTATGGACGCAATGGTTGAGAAGATGGTAGAGCTGCGCAAGGGCAAGATGTCCGCAGAGGACTGCCGCGCTGCACTGAGTAAGGGTAACTACTTCGGCACCATGCTGGTGAAGATGGGTCTGGCTGACTCCCTGCTGGGCGGCGCTACCTACTCCACCGCTGACACCGTTCGTCCTGCTCTGCAGCTGGTCAAGACCAAGAAGGGTGCTAACCTGGTTTCTTCCTGCTTCATTATGGTCCGTGGCGACGAGAAGATCGCAATGGGCGACTGCGCTATCAACCTCAGCTACGAGGACAGCGTAGACAAGGAAGGCAATGTGACCGTTTCTGCTGCCCGGAAGCTGGCAGAGGTGGCTGTGGAAACTGCCAACACCGCAAAGGTATTCGGCATTGACCCCAAGGTGGCAATGCTGTCCTTCTCCACCAACGGCTCCGGCAAGGGCGGCACTGTGCAGCTTTCCCACGACGCTACCCAGGTTGCCAAGGAAATGGACCCCACTCTGCTCATCGACGGCGAGATGCAGTTTGACGCTGCGGTTGCTCCCGAGGTGGGTCAGCTGAAGTTCCCCAGTTCCCCCGTGGCCGGCTATGCCAACACCTTCATCTTCCCCTGCATCGAAGCCGGTAACATCGGCTACAAGATCGCCCAGAGATTGGGTGGTTTTGAGGCTTACGGCCCCATCCTGCAGGGTCTGGCAGCACCCATCAATGACCTTTCTCGCGGCTGCAACGCAGACGAGGTCTACAAGATGGCTATCATCACCGCTGCGCTGGTGTAAAATACCTTTAAAAACCCATTTCCGGGCGGATTTTTCCGCCCGGATTTTTTTATTTTTGGATATTTAAAAAGTCCTTGAAAATCAATGGTTTTTTTCCACAAGTATCTGTGGAAAAACTCTTGTTTTTTCCGGAAAAATGTGATAAAATTTACGGTGAGAAAATATCGCCGTTTTTGACCCTTTTTTACGGCTAAAAAAGACAGAAAGGAGAAGCGCTTATGTATGCAACTGCCTATGTTTGGGCAAAGGTTTTGCGCCATGTGGAAGAGCGTTTGGACGCGGTTACCGTTTCCGCGTATTTTGACGATGCGGAGGTTGTGGAATTAAACGAGGAGCAGCTGATTTTGTACTCCCCAAATGATTTTCGCAGAGAGTTTATCCTTCGCCGTTACCGGGATTATATTCAGGATGCCCTGAAGGAGATCTTCAATTCCGATGCCAAGCTCCTTGTCTTTGGTGATGAAGAGCTGAAAGCGTACAAGCAAAAGGAAAATCCTGCCAGCGCGATGGATTTTAATCCCCAGTTTTCCTTTGAAAACTTTGTGGTAGGTCCTTCCAACCGGTTTGCTCACGGCGCGGCCATTGCTGTCAGCAATCAGCCGGGCCAGGCATATAATCCGCTGTTTATTTACGGCCCTCCCGGTGTGGGTAAGACCCACCTGCTGTATGCCATTGCCAACGGCATCCGCCGGACCAACCCCAATGCCAACATTGTCTATATCAAGGGCGACCAATTCACCAACGAGCTGATCGCCGCTATCCAGAACGGTAAAAATATCGAGTTCCGGAACAAGTACCGGGAAGCGGATCTGTTTTTGATCGACGATATTCAGTTTATTGCCGGTAAGGAAACCACCCAGGAGGAATTCTTCCACACCTTCAACAAGCTGTACGAGGAGCATAAGCAGATCGTCATGACCTCCGACCGGAAGCCCAGCGATATGCTGACCTTGGAGGACCGGCTGCGCACCCGTTTTGAGTGGGGCTTGCTTGCCAGCATTGAAGCGCCGGACTATGAGACCAGAATGGCCATCATCAAAACCAAAGCCCAATCTCTGGGAATGGAGCTGCCGGACGATGTGTGTAACTACATTGCCATTAATGTGACCAACAATGTGCGGCAGATCGAAGGTACCGTCAAAAAGATCATGGCCTACCGGGATCTGAACAATATGCCGCTGGATCTTCAAAATGTTTCCGTGGCTATTGAAGATATGTTTAAAACCGGCAGCGGCAATACATTGCCTTCTCCCGATCTGATCATCAGCCAGGTATGTAAGTTCTATTCCATTGACGAAAATACCATTCGCGGTACAGAAAAGACAAGAGGCACTGCCGAGGCCCGGCAGGTGGCGGTGTATCTGGTGCGCAAGCTGACCAACCTCAGCTCCCCGGATATCGGCAAGGTATTTAACAAAGACCACTCCACCATCCTCTACTCCATCAACAAAGTGGAGAGTATGCTTAAAAGCGGTGACGAAAACCTGAAAAACCACATCCGGGATATCACCGCCAATATCAATTCCTGTCTGTAATTTATCCACAGAGGCTGTGGAATGTGGAAAGATAAGCTGTTGATAAATTCCGCGGTTTTTCTTTCCAAAATTACCTGTGCAAAAGTTATTCTTTTTCACAATTTACCTGTGGATAAAAAGCTGGCTTATTTCTAAGGCAAAACCCACTTTTCCACATATTTTTCCCCTACTGCTACTTTTACTACCTTAAATTCTAAATTTATATATTTATTCTTTTATTTTTACAAAAAGGAGAATTGACTATGCGTTTTACCTGTGAAAAAAGTATG
>JAGBVD010000105.1 GCA_017630495.1 Oscillospiraceae bacterium | reverse complement strand
GTTTGCTTGGCTGATTACCGATGTATTGCCTATTGATGTCAGCATCGCCTCTCCCCTGGCCGGAACAGACCTTCTGCTGTGCGCGCTGTTTGGCGGTGTGATTTCCGGAATCGGCAGTGGAATTGCCATCCGCTACGGCGGTGCAATGGACGGCATCGAGGTTATGGCGGTTATTTTCGCAAAGCGCCTTGGTATTACCGTCGGCACATTCGTAATGATCTACAATGTCCTTTTGTATATCGTTTGTGGTTTCATTTTGAAAAGCTGGATATTGCCCCTGTATTCTATTGTTACCTACGCCGCCGCATTAAAAACGATAGACTTTATCGTAGACGGTATTGACCGGGCAAAATGCGCCATCATCATTACCGAGCAACCCACAGAAGTCTGTAACAAGCTCTGTGAGGTTTTCGGAAGCGGTGCAACATATTTGGACGCAAAAGGCGGCTATTCCAACAAGGAAAAGTCTATGATCTACTTTGTGGTAAACCGCTATCAGGTCGTACGGATGAAGGAGCTTGTTCACGAGATCGATCCGCTGGCCTATATCACCATCAGTGAAGTTGCGGATGTGTTTTCCAACAACAATAAGTAAAATTTCGAATAAGGAGGTTGCGGTTATGAGAAAATTTGTTCTTTGGACAGTTTTGGCAGCTATTTTGATGATCGGTTGTCCATATCTGGCGGTCACCTTTGCCGGCAGTAGCGGTATGGCCGTTTGCTTTTTACTGTTTTTTGCCGCCAATCCTCTGTTCTGCGCTCTTTGCGGCGCATTTGCCGGAAGGAATATCCAACGGTTATGGTCACTGCCCATCATTGCCGCTGCCTTATTCTTGACGGGCGTTTGGATTTTCTTTGAAATCAACGAGCCAGCTTTTTTGTTATATAGTTTTATCTATTTGGTTATTGGTGGAATCGCTATGCTGATCAGTGCTCTCTTAAAGGGCAATAAGCAGTAAAGAAAAGAGGTAAGATATGGAATTTGCCGAATATATTCCTTTTTGGAACAAGCTCACCGAAGCGCAGCAGGAGCGGATCGCTGGGGTAATTGAATATCGGGAAGTTCCCAAGGGAACACACATCCACGACAGCAGCGCCGAGTGTCTTGGTCTGGTGGCAGTACGCAGCGGTCAACTGCGGGCGTACATTCTGTCCGAGGATGGCCGGGAGATCACCATTGGGCGGTTGTTTGAATACGATGTGAGCCTTTTAAGTGCCTCTTGCGTAATGCCGGATCTGCAGCTCAATGCAATGATCGAGGCGGAAAAGGACACCCAATTCTGGAGCATTCCTGCCTGCCTGTTCAAAAATCTGATAGACGAATCTCTGGCCGTTTCCGCCTATGCCAACAGTCTCATCAGCGGTAATTTCTCCGAACTGATGTGGCTGATGGAGCAGATCATGTGGAAAAGCTTTGATAAGCGGCTGGCGGCCTTTTTGCTGGAAGAAACCGCCATTGAGGAAAGCAACAATCTGAAAATCACCCACGAGAAGATCGCCAACCATCTGGGCACTGCCCGGGAGGTGGTTACCCGGATGCTGCGCTATTTCCAAAATGAAGGTATGGTGGCCCTCACCAGGGGTACCATTGAGATCGTGGATGCGGACAAGCTGGAAAAATTGCAAAATACATAAAATATGCCCAAGCCAAAATTGGCTTGGGCATATTTTTATTAAGCTCTTGCCATACCGTCGACACTGAGTATCACACCGGTGATATAGGACGCTTCCTCCGATGCCAGGAATACAAAGGCATTGGCAATGTCCTCCGGCTGACCCATCCGGCGCAGGGGGATGCGCTGGATCATCGGCTCAATCACCTCTTTGGGAACAGCTTTCATCATATCCGTTTCCGTGATGCCGGGAGCGACTGCATTGACACGGATGCCCTTGGGACCCAGTTCCCGGGCAAGAGAAATGGTCATACCGTTGACAGCGAACTTGGATGCCGGGTAGGCAAAGCCGCTGGGCTGACCGGAGATACTGACCATCGACGAAGTGTTGAGAATCACACCGCCGCCCTGCCGGATCATATGATCGGTTACGGCCCGGGTGGTATTGAACACGCCCTTCACATTCAAATCCATCACCTTGTCATAAGTCTCCTCGGTGTAGGCGGTCAGGGGTGTGCTTTCGGAAACACCGGCATTGTTGACCAGAATATCCACGCGGCCAAGCTTCTCCACCACTTTTTCCACTGCCTCCTGCACGGATTGCAAGCTGGAAAGGGTGGGCCAGATTCCCTCGATGGTGGCATCCGGGTATTTCTCCTGCAGTTTCGTCACCGCCTTTTGGGCGGTCTCCGGGGAGCTGGCGGTAAGGACCACCTTTGCACCCTCACGCAAAAAAGCCTCCACTGTGGCAAAGCCGATACCCCGGCTGCCGCCGGTGATAATGGCAATTTTATCTTTCAGTCTCATATTTGGATTCCTCCTTTTTGGATTTGTGATATTATCTTAACCAAGATTATTGCAATTTTCTGTGATAAAGTCACTGTACTTTTTTTAATATTGAGTGTATAATACTCACGAAACCATTTTGAGGAGATTATGACTATGTTTATTACCAACGACATTAAATACATCGGCGTCAACGACCACAAGGTAGACCTGTTCGAGGGTCAGTATGTTGTCCCCAACGGCATCTCCTACAACTCCTATGTGATTATGGATGAGAAGATCGCTGTTATGGACACCGTGGACCAGCATTTCACCCACGAGTGGCTGGACAATCTGGAAAAGGTCCTGGAGGGCCGTAAGCCGGATTATCTGGTGGTGCAGCATATGGAGCCGGACCACTCTGCCAACATTGACAAGTTCCTGACCTTCTATCCGGAGACAGTGGTGGTGTCTTCTGCCAAAGCCTTTGCGATGATGAAGAACTTCTTTGGCACAGATTACGAAGACCGCCGCATCGTGGTTGGCGAGGGCGATACTCTCTCCCTGGGCAAGCACACCCTGGCCTTTGTGGCCGCACCGATGGTCCACTGGCCTGAGGTTATTGTAACTTACGATGTCTGCGACAAGGTGCTGTTTTCTGCCGACGGTTTCGGAAAATTTGGCGCATTGGATGTGGACGAGCCCTGGGCCTGCGAAGCACGGCGCTATTTCATCGGCATTGTGGGTAAGTACGGTGCGCAGGTGCAGGCGCTGCTGAAAAAGGCCGCCACATTGGATATTCAGAAAATCTGCCCCCTCCACGGACCGGTGCTGACGGAGAATTTGGGCTACTACATTAATCTATACGATATCTGGTCTTCCTACCAGGTGGAGAGCGAAGGCATTGTCATTGCCTACACCTCTGTTTACGGCAACACCAAAACTGCCGTCAAGCTGCTGGCCCAAAAGCTGGAAGAAAAGGGCTGCCCCAAGGTGGTCATTCACGACCTGGCCCGGACAGATATGGCCGAGGCTGTGGAGGATGCCTTCCGCTACGGCAAGCTGGTGCTGGCCACCACCACCTAC
>JAGBVD010000104.1 GCA_017630495.1 Oscillospiraceae bacterium | reverse complement strand
CTTGCCGTCGTCGGTATCGGTGATGTTCTTTTCCTCGGTAAAGAAGTTCCAAACCCGGTTGATAAACTTCCGGGCACCGGCAACTGCGGTGGTGTTCCAAGGCTTGGAGACCTCCAGCGGGCCCATAAACATCTCATAAAGACGCAGGGTATCTGCGCCGTGCTCCCGAACAACATCACTGGGGTTGACCACAAATTCCGGGAAACGCTTGCCCATCTTAATGCCGTTTTCACCCAGGATCATACCCTGGTGCACCAGCTTCTTGAAGGGCTCTTTCACGGGAGAAAGGCCATTGTCGTACAGGAAGCGATTCCAGATGCGGGAGTAGATCAGGTGGCCCACAGCGTGTTCCGGACCGCCGATGTACAGATCAACAGGCATCCAGTGCTTGGCCAGCTCCGGATCGCAGAAGGCATTTTCATTCTTGGGGTCGATGTAGCGCAAATAGTACCAGGAAGAACCGGCACTGCCGGGCATTGTGGAGGTCTCGCGGACACCCTTGATGCCGTTGGCATCGTACTGCTTCCACTCGGTGGCATTTTCCAGAGGTGCCTGACCGTTGCGACCCTTGTAGTCTTCCAGCTTGGGAAGGACCAAAGGCAACTCCTCGTCCGGCAAAAATACAGTCTTACCGTCCTCGGTGTAAACACAAGGCACAGGCTCGCCCCAGTAGCGCTGACGGGCGAAGATCCACTCACGGAAATGGTAGTTGACCTTCCGTCTGGCAACACCGGCCTTTTCCAGCTTGCAGGTGATGGCCTCCTTGGCCTCCTCCACAGTCAAGCCGGTAAACTCTTCAGAATTCATCAGCTTGCAGTTCTTGCCCAGATAATCCTGCTTTTCGAAAGCACACTGCGACACATCCCGGCCCTCAATGACCTGGATCATAGGAATATTGTGGGCAACAGCATACTCAAAGTCACGCTGATCGTGGCTGGGAACAGCCATAACCGCGCCGGTACCGTAGTTGCCCAAAACAAAGTCACCGATAAACACCGGCACTTGCTTGCCATTGACGGGGTTAATAGCATATACGCCCTTCAACGGACAGCCTGTCTTGGTCTTGGTGGCATCGGTACGGTCAATGTCGCTCTTCTTTGCCGCTTCTTCAATGTAAGCTTCCACCTCGGCCCGGTTTTCCACACGGTCCATAAGGCCCTGGACGATCTTACCGTCGGGAGCAAGGACCATAAAGGTAATGCCGTAGATGGTTTCAATACAGGTGGTGTAGATGGAGAATTCGCCACCGCCCACCAGCTTGAAATCCACCTCAACACCGGTAGATTTGCCGATCCAGTTGCGCTGAATCTCCTTGGTGGATTCGGGCCAATCGATCTCGTCCAGGCCTTCCAGCAGTTTTTCCGCAAAGGCAGGCTGGTCAATGACCCACTGCATCATATTCTTCTTCACGACGGGATAGCCGCCACGCTCGGATTTGCCGTCGATGACTTCGTCATTGGCAAGAACAGTGCCCAGTTCCTCACACCAGTTGACGGGCATTTCAATGCGCTTGGCATAGCCGGCCTCGTAGAGCTTTTTAAAGATCCACTGGGTCCACTTATAAAAATCCGGGTCAGAGGTGGCCACCATCTTGGACCAGTCATAGTCAAAGCCCAGTTCCTTCAGCTGCTTGGAGAAGGTCTTGATGTTCTCCTGGGTAAAGCCGTCGGGATGGTTGCCGGTGCTGACCGCATACTGCTCTGCAGGCAGACCAAAGGAGTCATAACCCATGGGGTGCAAAACATTGTAGCCCTGCATCCGCTTCATACGGGACATAATGTCCGTTGCGGTATAGCCTTCGGGATGGCCCGCGTGCAGACCTACGCCGGAAGGATACGGAAACATATCCAGCACATAGTATTTGGGCTTGGAAAAATCCCATACATCCGTATGGAAGGTGTTATTTTCCTGCCAGTATTTTTGCCATTTGGCCTCTACTTTTCCATGTTCGTATTGCATGGTATCTTCTCCTTAGTTCGGTAAAATTATGTCGCTGATATCAATTTGCTGCGCATCTGCCCACAGACGCTCCAGAGAATAAAACTCTCTGGCTTCTTCCGTAAATACGTGGACCACCACGCTGCCGAAATCCAACAACTCCCAGGTGTTGCCCCGGTGTCCTTCACGGCCGAGCATAGGCTCACCCAGCTGTTCGAAAACATATTCTGCATGGTCACACAAAGTTTTTACATGGGTATTGGATGTGCCGGTACAAATGATAAAATAATCCGCCAGGCTGGAGACCTCATCGATCTTCAGCAGCTTGATATCCATACCTTTTTTACTGTCCAGGGCCTTGGTTACTTCATAGGCCACTTCTTTTGCTGTTAACATAGACTCTTCCTTTCAGCAAGCTTTATATATTTTCCAGCCACCGGAGAGCTTCCAGAGATTCTTTGGAGATCTCCCTGCCCTGCTCCCGGAGCATATTTACCGTCATTGTAAGGCCAAGCTTTAAAGCCTGGTCCATATTTGTTTGCGCCAATTCTCGCAGCTGCTCCACCCCGGGAAAATCCCGGTTTGGCTCCATATAGTCTGCCACATAAATGATCTTTTCAAGCAGATTCATATTGGGTTTTCCGGTAGTATGACTGCGAATCGCGCCGACTACTTCCGGATTTTCACCGAAAATCCGCTGTGCAACCAAGCTGCCGGTAAGCGCGTGAATGGTTTTGGGATTTTCCCGGGCAAAGCTGCTCAATGCTATACCGTAGCTTTCGCAAAGAGTGATTTGCAAGGGTCCGTCCAAAGCTTTTGTAATGTCGTGAAGCAATGCCGCTCTAGCCGCATCCGTTTCATCTGCGCCCCAGCGTTTGGCCAGTGCCACCGCCGCATCCCGGCAGCCAAGTACATGGTTTACCCGGCTGGGCTTAAGCAAGCTGACCACTGTCTTTTCCAAATCCTCCAAAGAGAGATTTTTACAGTTTCTGCCCGTACCGTACAGCTTATTGTCCCGGATCAACTGACCTTGACCGTCAGGCAAAAGTATATCTGCGCAGGAAAACACCAGCATACGGCGCAGGTCTGTGGAGGAAATCACG
>JAGBVD010000103.1 GCA_017630495.1 Oscillospiraceae bacterium | reverse complement strand
TTGGCCACGCTCTGACCGAAAAGCGTCCTCTTTCCCAGCCGGGGCAGTTTCTGGCCAACGAGCGTTTAACGGTGGTTGGACCAAAGGGGAAATTTGAAAATGTGGCGGTTTTAGGTCCGGAGCGCCCTGAAGGGCAGGTGGAGATCTCCCTGACCGATGGGAAGACCCTGGGCATTACGCCGCCCATCCGTTTGTCCGGCGATGTATCCGGCAGTCCCGGGGCAACGCTCATTGGGCCGATGGGAAAGGTGGAGCTTTCCCAGGGAGTGATCGCCGCCCAGCGGCATATCCACTTGACACCCCAGACTGCCGCCCGATTCGGTGTAAAGGATAAACAGACGGTGCGATTGCAGGTCTACACGGAAAGACCCGTGATTTTTGACGAAACAGTGATCCGGGTCAGCGATCAGTTTGACGATTTCGTCCATTTGGACTATGACGAGGCCAATGCCTGCGGCTTTGTTCCGGGGGATTTGGGGAGGATTTTGTCGTGAAAGCGTTGCTGGTAGGAAAAGAGCCGGGGTATTCTCTCGGTTATACCTATGGACAAGAGCCGCCCTACGATGCGGTGGTCATCGGCTCACTGACTTTGGGGCAGCTGCTGAACTTTTCAGAGGAACGGGTGCTTTCGGCTTTGGCGGAGGGCAAGCCGGTGCTGCTTTACACCCCGGGTCTTCCGGAGGCGAAGGGTAACCGGGGTCTGTCTGCGGCCCTGGCATCCAAGCGGCGGGAACTGAAAAACTGGGGCGTGGTCTTTACCGACGGCGCCCAGCGCAAGCTGATCACCGCCCAGCAGGCAACGCAAATGCGCCTTACCGGGGAAAGACCTGGCCCCGGGGCGGTGCTGACACCTCTGGCAAAGGAAATTTTGGAGGAACGGATATGATTTTGGGAACAGTTACGGGGTCCGTTTGGGCCACCCGGAAAGCCGCCTGCTTACAAGGGCAGACCTTTTTGGTGGTGGACACATTAAAGGGCTTGGTGGTGGCGGCGGACCATGTGGGCGCCGGCACCGGAGATAAGGTGCTTTTGGTAACCGGTACGGCGGCCACAAAATTCTCCATGGAAGCACCGGTGGATGCGGCTATCGTGGCCATTATTGATCCGGAGAAGTAATTATGTCGGTACACGAAATATTGATTGCCGTTATGGCAGTTTTTGCGGCACTGGGCGCACTGGACCGTATTTTCGGTAACAAGTTCGGTCTGGGCGAAAAATTCGAAGAAGGCATTCTGGCAATGGGCTCGCTGGCCCTGGCAATGGTGGGGATCATTGTCCTTGCACCGGTGCTGGCAAAGCTTTTGAAGCCGGTGGTTGTACCGGTTTATGAATTTTTGGGCGCAGACCCGGCAATGTTTGCCGGTACGATTTTGGCCTGCGATATGGGCGGCGCGGCACTGGCCAAGGAGCTGACCGCCGACCCCCAGGCGGCCCTTTTGGGCGGTGTGCTAGGCGGCTCAATGCTGGGCGCGACCATTGTTTTTACCATTCCCATCGCAATGGGCATTTTGCAGCCCAAGGACAGACCGGCTTTGGCAAAGGGTGTGCTGGCCGGTATCATCACCATTCCCGTGGGCATTTTGGCCGGCGGTCTGGTGGCAGGATTTCCCCTTTTCAAGGTGCTGCGAAATCTCATTCCTATCGTTTTGATCGCGGCACTGATCGCCTTGGGTCTTTGGAAGGCGGAAAAGTGGATGGTCAAAGGCTTTGCCGGGTTTGGCAAGGGCGTTTTGGCACTGATTACAGTGGGCTTGACCGCCGCTCTGGTCCAGGAACTGACCGGCTTTGTGGTCATCCCCGGCATGGCACCCATTGAGGACGGTTTTTTGACGGTAGGCGCAATCGCGATCGTTTTGGCCGGCGCGTTTCCGTTGGTGTTTGTGATTACCAAGCTGCTGCAAAAGCCACTTTTGAAGCTGGGAAGACTTTTGGGCATCAACGATACCGCCGCGGCAGGCCTGGTGGCCACTTTGGCCAATTCCATCGCCACCTTTCATATGGCGAGGGATATGGATGGCCGGGGTAAGGTGGTCAATATCGCTTTTGCGGTGTCAGCGGCCTTTGTTTTTGGCGACCATATGGGTTTTACTGCCGGATTTGCTCCGGAAATGCTTCCGGCAATGATCGTAGGTAAGCTGGCAGGCGGTATCAGCGCGGTGGCGGTGGCTTTGCTGCTGACCAGAAACACAAACGCGGATTTTGCTTGACAAATGTTGGTATTTGGGGCTATAATTCTAACAAAGCGTTGAAAAGAAGAGTACCCGGCACAAACCGGACAGAGAGCCCTAGTTGGTGGAAATGGGCGCGGCAGAGGAAGGGGAACATGGTCTTGGAGCTAAACCGTCGATAGGTAGGCGGTTTCGGGTGCGCCCGTTAACGCGTCAATGAGGCATTTTTAAATGCGAAACAAGGTGGTACCACGGTAGATTCTATCGTCCTTGCTGTATGCAAGGACGATTTTCTATTTTTATGGGAGGAATTTGAAATGACACAGAAAAAACCCTATTACATTACAACGGCCATTGCCTACACCTCGGCAAAGCCCCACATCGGCAATACTTACGAGATCGTGCTTGCCGATGCCATCGCCCGGTATAAGCGGCAGGCAGGCTACGATGTGTATTTTCAGACCGGCACAGACGAGCACGGCCAGAAAATCCAGCAGAAGGCAGAGGCCGCCGGCATTACTCCCCAGGAGTATGTAGACAATGTGGCAGGCCAAATCAAGGACATCTGGGACTTGATGAACACCACCTACGACCGCTTTGTCCGCACCACTGACCCGGAGCATAAGACCCGGGTGCAGAAGATTTTTGCCCGGATGTATGAAAAGGGCGATATCTACAAGGGTAAATATGTAGGCAAGTACTGCACACCCTGCGAAAGCTTCTGGACAGAGAGCCAGTTGGTGGATGGCAAATGCCCCGACTGCGGCAGAGAGTGCGTGGACGCGGAGGAAGAAGCCTATTTCTTCAAAATGAGCAAGTATGCCGATCAGCTGATGACCCACATTGAAAGCCATCCGGAGTTCATTCAGCCGGAGAGCCGGAAGAACGAAATGATCAACAACTTCTTAAAACCCGGCCTGCAGGATCTGTGCGTCAGCCGTACCAGCTTCACCTGGGGCATCCCGGTGGAGTTTGACCCCGGCCATGTAACCTATGTTTGGCTGGACGCCCTTTCTAACTATATCACCTTCTGTGGCTATGACCCTGACGGCAACCACAGCGAGCATTACAAAAAGTTCTGGCCGGCAGATCTGCACCTGATCGGCAAGGACATCGTCCGTTTCCACACCATTTACTGGCCCATCTTCCTGATGAGTATGGGGCAGCCTCTGCCCAAGCAGGTGTTCGGTCATCCCTGGCTGCTGGTCAAGGGCGACAAGATGAGTAAGTCTTTGGGCAATGTGATCTATGCGGACGATCTGGTGGAGCTGTTTGGCGTGGATGCGGTGCGGTACTTTGTGCTGCACGAAATGCCCTTTGCCGCGGACGGCATTATGACCTATGAGCTGATCATTGAGCGGATCAATGCAGAGCTTGCCAATGTCTTGGGCAATCTGGTCAACCGGACCATTGCTATGTTGGGCAAGTACTTTGACGGTGTTGTGCAGCAGCCGGACGCTCCGGAGGCCTTGGACGAGGAGCTGAAGGCAGTGGCCCTGGCAATGGTGGGCAAGGTAGAGGCCAAAATGAACGAACTGAAGGTGGCGGATGCCATCGACGAGGTGTTTGCTGTTTTGCGCCGCGCCAATAAGTATATCGACGAGACCACTCCCTGGTCCTTGGCAAAGGACGAGAGCCAAAAGGTCCGTCTGGGTACAGTGCTGTATAACCTGCTGGAGAGCATCCGTTTTGCGGCTGTGGCTTTGGAGCCGTTCCTGCCGGACACCTCCAAGCGCATTCTGGAGCAGATCAAGACAGAAAACGGCGGTCTGGAGAGCCTTGCACAATTCGGCGCTGTGAAGCCCGGTATCCGGTTGGGCGCAGGTGAAATTCTCTTTGCCCGTTTGGATATGGAAAAGAAGCTGGCACAGATCGATGCTTTCAATGCCGAAAAGGCAAAGGCATCCCTGCCTGCCTTGGAGATCGAGCCTTATGCAGAGGAAACGGTGGACTTTGATACCTTCTGCAAGAGCGATTTCCGGGCAGTGAAGGTCAAGGATTGTCAGCCGGTTAAAAAGAGCGATAAGCTGTTGTGCTTTACCCTGGATGACGGCACCGGCACGGACCGGCAGATCCTTTCCGGCATCGCCAAGTACTACAAGCCGGAGGAGCTGATCGGTAAGACTTTGGTGGCCATCACCAACCTGCCGCCCCGAAAGATGATGGGTAAGGACTCCTGCGGCATGCTGATCTCCGCAGTCCACACCGAAAAGGGCGAGGAAAAGCTGAATCTTTTGATGGTGGACGATGCCATCCCTGCCGGCGCAAAGCTGTGCTAAGATGGAATTGCCGCAAAGAAAACGACTTCGCCTGCAAGATTTTGACTACAGTCAAAACGGCGCCTATTTCATAACCGTTTGTACCCGGGATAGAAAGAAGATCTTGAGCGACATTGTAGGGGACGATGCCCACATCGTCCCGAAACCTTGCGGAAAAGTCGTTGAAAAATACATTTGCAATGTTCCGGAGATCACCAAATACGTAATTATGCCAAACCATATCCATATGCTCATCGAGATTGGATCCGGGACGATGTGGGCATCGTCCCCTACATCCGGAAAAGTTGCAAGCATTGTGCGGTCGATCAAAACATTGACTACCAAGGAAATTGGCGCATCTGTTTTCCAGCGATCCTATTACGACCACATTATTCGCAACGAGCAGGACTATTTGGAGATTTGGCGTTATATTGATGAAAACCCGGTAAAATGGCAACTGGATGAATTTTATGAATAAAACCAATGACCCCACCTTGGAAAGCAAGGCGGGGTCATTGGTTGCTTTCGGGCGGATGATATCCCCCGTTTGCGGTGCCCGATAAAATCTTCGGGCTTACGCTTTTCCTCGATTTTATCGACTGCGGCACAATCTGCGCCTTTCCTGCATCCGCCACCGGCGGCGGAAAGGCTCGATTCCCCTACACCCGGGTACGATGCCCTTTGTAGGGGACGATGCCCACATCGTCCCGAAATGGACCGGTTGCGGGATCGGCTTTCGGGCGGATATCATCCGCCCGCGTTTTGATCCGTCGCCTGGGGCGACACCGTGATTGTCCATTGTCAATTTTCGATTATCAATTTATACCTGCGGAGATCTGTAGAAAATAGTGGAATAAAAGTGAAGAAAAAATTGGAATAATGCTTGCAATTTGGAAATGGTTGTGATACAATTCGGATGGTATAATGTACTTAGTATAGGGGTTTTGCACCCATTTTGTGAAAAAAGGGGCAATTTTCCAAAGAAAAACGCAAAAGCCGGAATTGCGATTTGCGTTGGGGCAGTAGGACTTTCCCGTTTTGCTGTCCGGCGTACATATCTTTTGGAAAAAGCGTTCAGATTTCACCGGATGGGAATTTCTGTAAAACCGCAAAGTACACTGTAACAGATCGAGGAAATTTTCAAAGAAAATTCCTTGGTTAAAAGGGAATCTTGCGTAAGCCAAATCGGCAGAAGGCCGATCTGTCCTGCCAAGCGTGACCTCCGGCGGCCGCCATAGCCAGAGGCCAACTTGGCGCGACACGTAGGCTTTTCGCCAAGAGTAACCGGTATTGCATCGGTTACGAAAAGCAGTGAGAGCCTAACTGCTTGGCTTAACAAGATCCCAACCGTCGGGCAACCGACAAAATAAATGTCGGAAAACCGACAAAGTTTAATTCTAATATTATGTTAGGAGGAAAACCAAATGAAGAAACGCGTATTATCCGTGTTGCTGGTGATCGCTCTGCTGGTTGCAGTGGGCATCGTGGCAGCACAAGCAAACGAGTCTGATCCCACACCGGCTCAGATCAAGGCGGAAGCAGAAGCTGTTATTCAAAGAGCGGACGATTTGGCCATTGACCCGGAAAATCCTGTGGCAGTCTGCCCTTATTGCCAGGGTGAAGCTGTCCGGTGGACTAACCTGGCAAGTGTGGTCAACACCGACAAAAAAAACGCGCATTTCGGTGGCCTCGGTCACTACTATGTGGATGGCAACTTGGAATCTAATTACACATTCCACAATGTGTCCAACGGCATACCTTGCGTCTTTCTGAACCCCGGTTCTACCGTTACTGTCCATGGCAACGTGGCATTTATGTCCTCTATGAGACTGATGGGTAATGGCACCGTTCAGGTTGCAACCATCCCCGCAGATGAGGAGACCGGAACAGCGGCAAAAGTGCCTGACAATATTGTGCAAGCTGGTAGCAGTGCCAACGGTATGCATATTTACGGTGGCATCTACACTGCTGCGGAGGGCACCACACCGGCCGGTGGCGTCATCTATGGCCACGGCACTACTATGAAGCTGCTCAACATCTACGGTGGCACATTTGAAGACCTGGGCAGCCTTCCGGCTCTTAGAGCGTATAACGGTGCTGTTGCCAATATCTATGGCGGCAATTTTGGTACAGTCAGACTGCATAATTCTAGTAATGCTGGCAACGGAAAAATTAACATTTACGGCGGCAACATCACTAACGTCCAGGCCAACGATGGCATTCTGCTGGTTGAGGGCGGTCAGATCGGCACGATCACTTCCCAAACTAACATGGATTCCATCACCATTTCCGGCAATCCCAAGATCGGCAACCTGGGCATGACTGTAAAGCCCACCTTTGGCGCGCTGACAAGCGGTGCAAGCATCGGCTTTGGCACAGCGACCGCAGGTACTGTTATCTCCACTCCTTACAATACCAAGCCTGAGGCAGAAGCAATTGCTGCAACCTTCCCCGCAATGCCGGGCAAGACTGTCACTGTCAATGATGCGTACGCACTGGTCTTGCAAGACAAGACCTACACCAACGAAGAAATCGCAGCGCTGTCTAAGGAGCAGAACTTCGGCAACCAAGCCGTACCGGTTGAAAAGTTCTGTTACGCTTGTGGTAAGACTAAAACATGGCAGCCTCTGGTAAGTGACGGCACCTACGGCGCTAATCTGGGTACAGGTCACTACTATCTGCCCAATAGCATCCAGTTCATAGCTCCGAATTCTGGCGAATTCTATGGCTATGCTATTTATGATGATAATGCAAATGTTTGTTTCCATTTGAATGGACAGAGCATGACCACAGATGCGTATGGCAAAAGAAACTACTCTACAATCTATGCCAATGCCGGTTGTTTGAACCTGTTTGGCAATGAAAACAGCAAACTGACCGGCACTGCTATGAACTGGGCTCCTCTGGAAATCAGAACCGGCAAGACTGTAAACATCTACGGTGGTGTCTTCGTCGCCAACCAGCAGGGCACCAACCGCTATGCTGTGAACTATACCAACAGCGGCACGGTCAACTTCTATGGCGGTAAGATCGAAGCCGGTAAACTGAACTTCACCGGCGCTGGTACCGTAAACATCAATGTGGATGAAATCTTCAATGAAGATTATGTGAAGGCAGGCACTCTGAACCTGAACAATACCACAGTTACTAAGCTTACTGTGGGGGGAGGCGTTGCCAACATTGGCAGCGGCTCCGTTGTTACCACTGTGGATGCTACTGCAGGTGGCGAGGTGAATGTCAATGGCGGCACTGTTACCACCCTGAAAGGCGGCGCAGGCACTGCAAATGTCAACAGCGGTAATGTTACCACTTTGACCACCGGCGCTGGCGCTACTAATGTTGCAGGCGGCATTGTTAACACTCTGACCGCTACTGCCGGTGATGTTGTTCTGTCCGGTGCACCCACTGTGAACAACCTGACAACCTCCGTTGCTGTGGATGCCAAGGGCCTGACCTCCGGCGCAAAGATCACCCTGGGCGATGTGGACGGCGTGTTCACCACTGAATTTGATTCCATGCAGCTGGCTGAGGATGCAAAGGCTTACTTTGTGGGCACTGCCGGTATGGTCATTAAGACTACCGATGCCAAGGAACTGACTTATGTCGTTCTGGCTTGCACCACACCTCCAGAGATCATTGACTTTGCAAACAACGAAATGCCCAATGTTGCAGGCTTCAAGGGCAATGCTGAATTCAAGGCATTCTGCCCCCACTGTAACAAGACCGTTACCTGGAAAGCACTGACTGCTACCAGCAGCGCCAACACCAGCGTTAGTCAGTCCCACTACTTCCTGGCAGAAGACCGTGCTGGTATCTATTGTGATAGCGATGCCAATGTTGGTGGCTCTGTTCTGTTCCTGAACGGCAAGACCATTAACGGCAACATCGGCTGTGGCGACAAAAAAATGATCACCATTTTGGGTAACGGTAATGTAACCGCTACCAGCGCCGCTGCGCTCACCGGCGTCGGCACCTTCAACATTTACGGTGGTACTTATGCAAGAAACGCCACCGGCAATAATATTGCTTCTGTCAGCGCTAACGGACCCTTCTACTTCTATGGCGGCACCATTACTGCTGCTGAGGACTACAGTATCTTTATGCATAGCGGTCAGTATTACATCAACGGCGGTACTGTGGAAGGCAGACTCTACATGGACAACAATGGTGCTAATCCCAGCTTTACCCTCAATGGCGGCACCATGAATGACCAGATCGGCATTGGTCGCGGCACTGTTACCCTCGATGGCGGCACCTTCAACGGCACAGAGATCGGTGTTGGCGGCTCTGCAACCCATGCTACTGCCCTGAATCTGGGCGGCGTTACCTTCACCGAGGATGTGAAGATCAACAACCACGGCCAGGTCGGCGTAGTTACCTTCGGCGCTAATTTCGATCAGACTGTTACTGTCAGCATTGCGCCGCTGACTAAGGAAGCTGGCTATGGCAGAACTGAAACTCTGTACAAGGCAACTGACGCAGGCCTGAAGGCGACTATCTACGCAGAGGATGTGGACGACAATGTCTTTGGCCTGGTTTATGACGATGACAAGAAGGACGGCAGCCTGGTCGTTGCCAAGACTTCCATTGTCAACGGCGAGAATGTTTCCTGGTATCAGGATCTGCAGGCAGCTGTTGATGCCTTCAACGGCACCGGCATCATCAAGCTGTACACCGATCTGGAGACTGCAGCTCTGGATAATAAGACCATTGCTATCGATCTGAACGGCAAGAAGGCAATCGCTGTTTCCGGCACCGGTAGTATCGTCGGTATGGACACCTTCACTCAGGATGCCTTCGACCGTACGCCCGGTTATGTCCTTATCGCTGAGGGCGCAAACATCACTGTTGCTGCTCCGGAAACTCCCCCTGCTGCCGACGGCACTGTCACCGGCTTCCTGCCTGTAACTGACGACAATGGCGAGACCACCTTCACCTACTACACTATGAAGCTGTCCGGCGTTGCTCTGAAGGCAAACAAGACTACTGTTGGTATGTACTTCAAGGGCACCTGGAACTTCAACGACAACCTGCCCGCAGGTAAGGTCGAGGCTGGTGTGGCTGTCAATGTTAAGGATCAGAATGTCGAAAATCCCTTTGAAGGCGGCATTGCTGCAAACACAGCAAACGGCTACTACTCCACCGATGCAGCTTCTGTTGCAAACGGTCAGCCTGTAACCAGCGTTCTGGTCAACGACATTATGAAGGCTGAGGGCCGCGAGGCTGCAAAGAACAGCGAGTATGGCCAGATGAAGATCAAGGCTGCTGCGTTCGTTGCTGTTAACGGTCAGGAAATCGTTACCGGTATCAAGAACCTGAGCGTGAAGGATATTCTGGATATGTTCGAACTGGAAGAGAATGTCGAGAAATACAATGCGATGGAAACCAAGCTTGGCAAGTTCTATCAGACCTGGGCTGAGCCTGCTAACCTGAGCAGCTGGAATCTTAAGAAGATTCCCTACATCGAGATCGCAGCTTAATTTCACAGGAGGTAAATGGATTATGAAGGAAATTTACGAATCTCCCGAATTGAATCTGATCAGCTACGTTCCTGCTGAAAACTTGGCATCCTCTTTCGGTTTTGAGGATCTGCTCCAGGGCCAGGGTGGCCGGGGCAACACCACCATCGAAAGCG
>JAGBVD010000102.1 GCA_017630495.1 Oscillospiraceae bacterium | reverse complement strand
CCGGTTTTGGCCCGGCGGCCAATGGCATATTCTGCGGACAAACCCACAATGCTAAATAGTACGATAAAAATCAAATATGCGATCAAAAAAGCACCGCCGCCGTTGGCGCCTACCTTGGCAGGAAAGCCCCACACATTGGCCCTACCTACAGCAGAGCCTACCGCTGAAAGAATAAAACCCCAACGGCTGGAAAACTTTGCGTTTTTCGTTTCACTCATGAAAATACCTCTTAAAATCCTTTTATTGACACTGCTAGATACATTATACGAAAAAGCGTGTTTTGTCAAATGAAAACGAACATAATACAGAAAGAAAGCGCCCCAGATGGGGGCGCTTTCCTGTTTCATCAAGACTTAATTATGGCTCCAGATTATTTTCGTCAAATAGATCGGATTGGAAGAAATCGGGAACGGAGATTTCCAATCCCTGACAAAGTTCGTGAATTACACGCAGTTTCATAGAAGGATAAGTGCAATTGATAATATTGCCAATCGTGGATTTGGGAACACCGCTTTTCATAAAAAGCTGGTACGGTGTCATTTCTTTTTTTGTTAGCAATTCTTTCAGCCGACGGCTGACTGCTTCATTGAGTTGCATGTAATCACCACCTGTTCCTGGTAACTGTACTAGTTATTATATGGAATAGTGGCAGGAAATTAGTACAGGTAGCTGTACTAATAGGAACTTTTGTGATATGATATAGGCATAGCTTCAACAGGGGGTGTTATTTTGGATGTATTTACTGTTAGCTTTTTTGGACATAGGCAGATAGAAAATTTAATTTCTCTTGATAACAAATTAGATGTACTGATCAGTAAATTGCTCAAAGAAAAGTATTTTGTAGAATTTCTAGTAGGAAGAAATGGGGAGTTTGACCAAGCTGTGTCAGCATCTATTCGTAGATGTAAGCGGTTAGTTCGCAATGATAATAGTTGTCATGTGTGGGTATTACCGTATATGACCGCAGATTTGCAAAATAATGAGGCGAACTATTTGGAGTATTATGATACTATTGAGGTTGC
This sequence comes from Oscillospiraceae bacterium, assembly GCA_017630495.1. GTDB lineage: Bacteria > Bacillota > Clostridia > Oscillospirales > Oscillospiraceae > Faecousia. Next base: position 899 of record JAGBVD010000102.1, on the reverse strand, counting down.
AATGCACAAGCACTACAAGGCTGCTTTTCAATCCCGTAATCGTGGAATGGTTGATCGGTCAAATTTAGTGGTATTTTATGTAGAAAGGATGTTTGGAGGAGCTTATCAAACAATGCAATATGCTAAAAAACGCAACAAGCCTTTTGTCAATTTAGCAGCGAGAAATATGTTATTCAATGATATTTTAGAAAGTATTTAGTGCCGCTGACCGGAATCGATTTGCATTTTCGCAAAGGCGAAAATTAAGGTAGCCACCAGTGTTTGCACTGGTGGCAGCAAGTGTCCACCGGACACTTGCATTTAGATGTGTTCGATTCCGAGTGGCACATAAAATAATGGGATACCCCAACAGGGGTATCCCATTATTTGGTGCCGCTGACCGGAATCGAACCGGTACGGATTTTACTCCGAGGGATTTTAAGTCCCTTGTGTCTACCTATTCCACCACAGCGGCGTGGGGTAATGGTATCACATTTTGCTTCCGCCGTCAAGGGAATATCTGTGAATTGGCAGGTAAACTGTTAAGGGTTGAGACAATGCAGTTGACAAGAATACATTGCAAAATGGAAAAATCGTGCTATTATTACAGAAAGAAAGATTGACGGTTTTAAGGAGATCGATATGGAACTTTTTGGTTATCCCCTTTGGGCGGTGGCGCTGGTGTGTGTGGGCGTGTTCTGCGCCGCTTTTGTAGACTCCATCGGCGGTGGCGGCGGCATCATTTCTCTGCCGTGCTATTTGCTGGCGGGCTTTCCCATGCACCTTGCGTTGGGAACGAACAAGCTTTCCTCCGGCATCGGCACGACGGCCTCTACGGTGCGTTATGCCATCAACGGCTGCGCGGACTGGAAGCTGGGGATTCCCTCCATCGCGCTGGCACTGGTGGGCGCCCATTTGGG
>JAGBVD010000101.1 GCA_017630495.1 Oscillospiraceae bacterium | reverse complement strand
TCCTGCTTGCTGGATAAGTCCAATTTATCATACATATCCGGGCGTCTTTCACGGGTTCGGCGCAGGGACTGCTTTCTGCGCCACTGGGCTACTTTCTCGTGATTTCCGGAAAGAAGGATCTCCGGTACTTCCCTGCCGTGCCAAACTGCAGGACGGCTATATTGGGGATATTCCAGCAGACCATTGAAATGGCTTTCATCCTCAAAACACTCAGGGTCAGAAAGCACGCCGGGTACCATACGGCAGACGGCGTCTGTAACAGCCATAGCGGCAATTTCACCGCCGGTCAATACAAAGTCCCCCAGGGAAATTTCTTCATCTACACATTCATCAATAAAGCGTTGATCAATGCCCTCATAGTGACCACAAACCAAAATCAGGTTTTCCATTTTACTCAAACGAATTGCATCCGACTGTTGGAAGGTATGGCCACAGGGAGAAAGATAAATCGTGTGGACCGGGCCACCTGCCTGGTCACAAACTGCCTCCCAGCAACGGTATAATGGATCTGCAGTCATAACTGCGCCGCGACCGCCTCCATAGGGATAGTCATCCACTTGATTCTGCTTGTTGGCTGTATAATCCCGAATCTGGTGGGTTTCAATTTTAATATGACCACGATCCTGGGCACGACCGATAATGCTTTCTGACAGCACATCCCCGACCGTTTCCGGAAACAGCGTAAGAATATCAACTCTCATCGGTGCGCATCCCTTCAATCAGCATAACTTCCATTGTGTTCTTTTCCATATCCGTAGACAGAATAAACTGCTTTACTGCCGGAATCATATACTCATATTCACCTTTAACAACATAAACCTTATTTCCCGGGTAATCCAGAACATCAACAATCTGACCGATATTTTCGCCCTTTGCAATTACATCCAAACCGATCAATTCAGCTGCAAAGATCAAATCCTCCGGCGCATCACAACGGTAAATTTCGACGGTTTTTCCACGGAAAGACTGTGCTTTTTCCATCGTATCGATTCCGGAAATCTTCAGCAGATTACAGGTCTTTTGAATGCGGCATGATTCTACCTCATAACTTTTGCCTTCAATCTGAACGCGATTAAATTGGAGCATGAATTCAGGACTGTCCACCCACGGCAGCATCTTCATTTCTCCGTTTACGCCGTGTGTGGTTACAATTTCGCCTGCTTCAATAAATTGGAGTTTCATAAATTGCCTCCTAGTATAGCCTTTTTGCTATTATAACAGTATTTTGATTACCGGGCAAGAGCAAAATGAGAAATGCGTGGCAAAATGCCACGCACACTCGTCATATTAGTCTACAATTTCCACCGTAACTTTTTCTCCGGTGCGCTGTGCAACGGTTTTCACGATGGTGCGAATTTCCTTCGCAATACGACCTTGGCGGCCAATAACCTTTCCCATATCACCGGGGGCAACACGGAGTTCCAGAATCTTACCTTCCTCGTCAGAGGTTTCAGAAACTGTCACTGCATCCGGATCGTCCACCAAGTTCTTTGCCATATAAAGCAACAGCTCTTTCATTGTATAGCTCCTTTGGGAAAATTACAGAACGCCAGCCTTCTTCAGCAGGCCGCGAACGGTGTCAGTGGGCTGTGCGCCGTTCTTGATCCAAGTCTGTGCCTTCTCTGCATCCACAGTGATAGCAGCGGGCTCAGTCAGGGGGTTGTAGGTACCGATCTCCTCGATGCAGCGACCATCACGAGGGCTACGGGAGTCAGCAACAACAATGCGGTAGTAAGGGGCCTTCTTTGCACCCATTCTTCTCAGTCTGATTTTAACCATAGTTTTCACCTCCAAGTAAAACTTTTTCTATATCGCAAAGCACTTTGCTTACAGCGAACAATTTTAGAATCCGGGGAATCCACCGAATCCACCAAGACCGCGCATACGCTTCATTTTCTTGCCCATACCCGGGCCGGAAAACTGTTTCATCATCGCGCGCATCTGATCAAAGGATTTTAACAGGCGGTTGACATCTTCAACCTTGAGGCCTGCCCCGGCTGCAATCCGCTTTTTGCGGCTGGCACCGATAATATTGGGATTTTCCCGTTCCTTCGGTGTCATAGAAAGAATGATCGCCTCAGTGTGCGCCATAGCCTTCTCATCCAACTGCACACCCTTCAAATTTGCGCCACCGGGCAGCTGTGCCAGAATATCCTGCATAGAACCCATAGATTTCATTTGCACCATTTGCTCATAGAAATCCTGCAGCGTAAATTTGTTGGACTTTAGTTTTTCTTCCAGCTCGGCAGTCTTTTTGGCATCGTAGGCCTTTTCTGCCTTTTCGATCAGGGAGAGTACATCGCCCATACCCAAAATCCGGGAAGCCATACGATCCGGATGGAATGGCTCAATATCCTCCAGTTTCTCACCGATACCTGCAAATTTGATCGGCTTACCGGTAACAGCGCGAACAGACAATGCTGCACCGCCTCTGGCATCGCCATCCAATTTACTGAGCATTACAGCATCAATATCCAGCCACTCGTTAAAGCTCTGGGCCGCATTGACTGCGTCCTGACCGGTCATTGCGTCAACAACAAGCATAATCTCGTCCGGTTTCACAGCCGCTTTGATCTGTCTAAGCTCCTCCATAAGGGTCTCATCAATATGCAATCGGCCGGCTGTATCCAAGAACACCATATCGTGACCGTGCTTTTTTGCATAGGAAACAGCGTTTTTTGCAATTTGCACCGGGTCTGTCTGACCTTCTTCATAAACCGGAATGGACAGTTTCTCACCGCAGACCTTTAGCTGATTGATGGCTGCAGGACGGTAGATGTCGCAAGCTACCAGCAACGGATTCTTGCCCTGCCGCTTCATAAGGCCCGCCAGCTTGCTGCCGTTGGTTGTCTTACCGGCGCCCTGAAGACCCACAAGCATAACAACCGTTGTTCCGTTGGGGTTGGTTGTGATATGCTTTACATCACTACCCATTAAGCCAGTTAGTTCTTCATTAACAATCTTAACGATCATTTGGGCCGGACTTAATGCCTCCAGAACATCTGCGCCAATACAGCGTTCCGTAATAGACTTTGTAAAATCTTTAACAACTTTATAGCTTACATCCGCTTCCAAAAGAGCCATGCGTATTTCGCGCATTGCCTCTTTGACATCGGACTCCTTCAGACGGCCTTTGCCTCTAAGCTTTTTGAAGGTTGCTGAAATTTTTTCGGTTAAGCCTTCAAACGCCATATTTACTCCTCAAGCTGCTGCATAACAGAAAATATTTTCTTCCCGGCATCGGATACTTGTGCATCCGAATGCTCACACAGTGCCTTCACCGAATCGAGGATTGTTTCCACTGCCTTGCGGCAACGCAAATCCCTCTTCACACAGCCGGTTTTTTGCTCCATATTCTTCAGAAGAGCCTCTGTTCTGCTCAAATTATCAAACACACCTTGACGGCTGATACCCAGCTCCTGACCGATCTCACCCAGGGATAAATCCTGATTGTAACGAAGTTCAAAGCATTCCTTCTGTCGCTCCGTCAGCAGATCACCATAGTAATCATACAGTAGTATCAGTTCTGTCGCATCCATTTTGCGCCTCCTGTCAAGCCTTTTTGCTTGATACCTTGGGCATTATAACACAATCGCACATAGATGTCAAGTATTTTTACATTACAGCGATAAATCTTTATGGGATATATTTATGCCAGATTTCCTTGATTGCTTTTTTAGAAAATCCAAACCTTTCATAAAAGGAAATTGCCTTTCGGTTTGTAGATGCTACTTCCAATTCTATAATATTTCCCAAGATAGCTGTACGCAGAGCAAGCAGTACATCTCCTCCGGCGCCGCAAAAAGCGGATGCAATACAATCCATTCGATTTTCGGAAACAGCGCCAATTCCAAGAAGTGTTTTATCCCGATAAATAAGGTAGGCTGTTCCTTTTTTCAGCAGTTGTTCTATCCTTGCTCCGGACATAAAGGCGGCCACTGGTACATCCGCCATACGAATGTTATACAATTCCCTCCATATTTGGACATTGGAATCGTCCACCGGCACAAGAATTGCATCTGTGCTTTTCCAATTACAGGGAGATGATTCCATTACCCAAATTTCCGTGTACAAGGGATATTTGTCCGGGATATCCTTTCCGGAAATATAAACATTTCCTGCTCCCGCCATTTTACAAAAAGCGTAGCACTCATCAATAAAAGGTTCAATATTCCCAGAATCCAACACATAAACATATGCATCACCGCTATACGGAATATCTTTCAGAACAAGCGATCCTACTCCATTTTCTGTTGTAAACATAGGTATATTCTGCACACAATCACCGCCTTTTGAGTCATTATATCACGAAGAAATCTGTTTGTAAAACTGCTATTTCCTTTACTTTCCTTGTAAAAGCGCAGGAAAAACTACTTGATTCGTCAAACAGATAGAGTATAATATGTCTGTATTTTTACATAGGAGGTATAAAATGAAAAAGACGATTTGCAAGAGAGAATATGATACAGAATCTGCTACTGTTATCAAAAAATATACATACGGTTATTGGGGGGATCCTAATGGTTATGAAGAAACACTCCTTCAAACACCCGAGGGACTTTTCTTTCTGTATGTAAACGGCGGAGAAACTTCGCCCTATCCTTCCGAAAACATTTTGCGTCTTGCAAAAGCAAAAGTTGATCAATGGCTGGAAAACCACTAGCACCTAAAGGAGACTGCATTGCAGTCTCCTTTTTCTTGACAAATATGCTATAATATAATTGATTTTTCACTGAAGGAGGGTATGACTATGAAGCGTATAGCCACATTACTATCTGCAATCGCGTGCTGTATTGGTCTGCTTGGCTGCGGCTTAAAAAATGAACCTGCGCAAATTGTGGCCACTACCCTCCCCGTTTATGATTTTACACAAAGGCTTTGCTACGGGACAGAATTGGAAGTTTTTCGTTTGATTGATGAAGAAGTCGCCTGTCTACACGACTACAGTTTGCAAGTGGATCAAATGCAAGCGCTGGAGGGCGCGCAAATTGTTCTTGCTTCCGGTGCCGGTTTGGAAGACTTTTTAGAGGATGTAAAAGGCAATACAGCAATGATTGTTGACCTTTCTGCCGGAGTACCTCTTTTGCATGCCGATATTCATCACGATCATCATGATCACAGTACTGTTGACCCACACTACTGGCTTGCGCCGGAAAATGCCAGAATTATGGCGGCAAACATCTGCAGGGAGCTGATTCGTCTATATCCGGAACATAAGTCTATATTTGAAAAGAATCTCAAGACTTTATACGGCGAGTTTGATGAATTGCAGAATTATGCCGACGCCCAATTAGAAAATTTTACCTGCAAAAAATTGATCACTTTCCACGATGGTTTTTCCTATATGGCCGATGCTTTTAATTTGCAAATTGCGCACAGTGTTGCCGAGGAATCCGGCAGTGAGGCCTCTGCACAGGAATTAATTGAACTTTCACAGCTTGTAAAGGAGCACGAAATCCCTGCCATCTTTACAGAGAAAAATGGCAGCGCATCCGCTGCCAGGATCATCGCAAAGGAAGTGAATATAAGAATCTTTTCACTAGATATGGCGATGTCCGGAAATAGCTATTTTGATGCTATGTATCACAACATAGACACACTAAAGGAGGCTTTGGAATGAATATGGGTTCTCATACCGGCGGTTGCGGTCATTCCTGCTGCCTTCGCATTCAGGATTTAGGCGTTAAAATCGGAAACGACACAATTCTTGAGAACATTAATCTGCACGTACACTGCGGAGAAATGATTGCCTTGATTGGTCCGAATGGCGCAGGAAAAAGCACTCTGTTCAAGACAATTCTGGGTCACCAGGAACACAGCGGAGTCATCTCTTTCTCTGTTCCCGGTCAAAGAAATCGAAAAGCGAAAATCGGTTATGTCCCACAGAGTCCTGCATTTGATGCAGGCGATCCCATTACGGTCGCCGATTTGTTTGCTTGCTGTATGAGCAAGCGCCCGGCTTTTTTGGGTCTCTCTAAATCCATGCGCAGTAAGGTATTAGAGTGTCTTTCCAGAGTTCACAGCGAAGATTTAATTGACAAACGGGTTGGTACGCTTTCCGGTGGTGAGTTGCAACGCGTCCTTCTCGCCCTTGCCCTGGAACCGCTGCCTAACATTCTGATTCTGGACGAACCTCTTTCCGGTGTGGATGTGGATGGAATGGAGCTACTGATGGATATGCTCGACGAACTGCGGCAAGTGTATGATTTGTCCATTTTAATTACCACACATGACTTTTCTATGCTGCACCGATATGCCAATCAAGTCGTCTTATTGGATAAATGCATCTTATGTCAAGGCACAGCGGATGAGGTGCTTAAATCAGATGCCTTCTGCAGCACATTTCACAGAAAGGGGGCACAGTAAATGCAAATTTGGTACGCAATTTGCGAAGCGCTCCCCTTTGAAATGCTGAAATGGGATTTTATGAAAAACGCGTTGCTGGGCGTTCTTCTGATGGCCCCACTATTTGGCCTCACATCCACAATGATCGTTACGGGAAAAATGAGCTTTTTCTCTGACGCTCTTGGCCACGCC
>JAGBVD010000100.1 GCA_017630495.1 Oscillospiraceae bacterium | reverse complement strand
GATTACGGGAGCATTCTGCGGCAACTCGCCGCAAGTTGCGGCAACTTGATTGCCAGTGCTATTCCCCACGGGCGCAGGACATTTGGAAATCTTAGAACGCACCCTCTGGTGCTGCTCCCAATTCGGGAAGTACAGGTAGGGCTTTCCGTCTACTGTGTAGAGGCCAACGCAGCCTGCACCCGCCAAGTCGGCGAGACCTTTTTCGATATCCTTGTTTGTCATGCGATCCCGGAACGGGAAACAAGAGCCTTTAATGATTGCCGGTCTTGCATCGCCTCTACCGTAATCGTCTACATATGTAATCAGGTGAACCCAGAGCCGAAACTGGAAGTCGGTCAAGCCATTTACCTTTTCGGATTTGGCGATAGTGTCTTTGATTATTCGGTTAGGCATCTCATTCACTCCCTTTCATTTCAATGATCAGTTTCGGCTCGTCGCCGTAGATCTTCTTGCCGGACACCATCACCACCTGGGCATCGTCCTTGTAGGCGATGCCGTTCAGAGAGTCCAGAACCACCTTGAGCACATTGTCAATGTCCGGCTTTCTCTTGGGCATTATCCTGCCTTCCTGTATGGCGGCCCTGGATGCCTTTGTGGCGCTTTTTGGTATGGGATAGACCGCAGTAACATCAACGGCTACATAGGCCGTGTCGGGATACCGAAAGCCTCCCAGCGCCTGGCGATAGTACGCCATGATTTTCTTTTCGTAGGCCCTGGTCTCGCTGTCCGTGTATGGATGGCCCTCTTTGGTGAACCGGGGGCGGCCTTTGCCCCGCGGTTCACCAGGTACTTCAAATGTCAAGACCATTGGATCACCTGCCCGTTGATCCAAATCCGTTATCGCCCCGGTCCGTCTCCTCCAGGCTGTCCACCAGTTCCAGCTCCGGCAGCAGGCAGGGCAGGATCACCAGCTGGGCGATTTTGTCACCCGGCCGCACATCGTAGCGCAGGCAGTGATGGTGGTTATACAGCTTCACAGCAATGCTGCCGGTGTAGTGGGAATCGATCACGCCGGTGCAGGTCAGTCCGTGCTTCACATTGAGACCGCTTTTGGCCTTGATGAAGCCGACATAGCCTTCCGGGATCTCCACATGAACGCCAGTATCAATGACAGCGCTACCGCCGCAGGGGGAGATGGTATAAACACAACCACATTCAGGTGCATACAGATCCAGGCCACCATCGAAGGGGTGCGCCCTCGTGGGCATCTTGGCGCCCTTATCCAACATAATTTTCATGATTTCCTCCTTTTTTCGTTTCCCTTCAAACCGACCAGAATGTGCGCGATCACATCGACCGTCCAGCCGTTGCCGATGGCGTTATAGCGATGCGTTTTCGCTACGCCTTGCGTGTAATTGTCGGGCAAGCCTTGCAGTCGTTCATATTCAAGCGGGGTCAATTTCCGCGCCCTGCCGCCAACAAAAACTTTCTTTTGAAGGTTTCCACCTCCACAAGTTGTCAGCGTATGCACCTTGAATGACGGATTAAAGATGCGCTTGTGCATCTCGTTGATTTTGAAAACCATTGTTGCACAAACCTGCTTGCTCATATCGACGTTGACAAGGGGGTAAGAGTAAAAATAGCTTTCGTCAACGTTGTGTTCCATGATGTCAGCCAGACACAAATCGCATTCTGCCAATCCGTCAGCATTTACCGGGATATTTGTCCAGTACAATCTGGGTCTGTCTTGCGCAACAAAGCAGTTGCTATTTATCAAAACGGGTTCGCAGCCAAGCAAGCCAGATATAATTTCCTTGCTTTCTTGGTTCATACTTGCCACATTTTCAAACAGGAAATAACGGGGATTGACTTCGTTCAATGCTCGGACAAACTCAAAAAACAGTTTGCTTTTGCCGTCCAAATTTGTTCTAATCTCCCCCCTTGTGATGCTTAAAGATTGACAGGGGCTACCGCCGATCAGGAGGTCAAACCCCTGATATTGCGTAAAATCTGCGGTGGTAACATCCCCACAATGTTCAATCTGCGGATAATTCTTCTGGCTTATCTTGATTGCATTCGGCTCAATCTCGTAAGCTACATATCTTTGAATCGGGATTCCAGCCCGTTCCAGTGCGACCATTCCGCAGGAGATGCCATCGAACAGGCTTAATACCTTCATCTCCATCACCTCAGAAAGGCAGCTGTGCATCGTCATCTTCCAGAACGGCGAAATCGGTAGCGGGAGCGGGGGATGCGGATGCGGCAGCAGTGGCATTATCGGATCGGTCACTCTTGCTGTCGCCGAAGTATGCGTTTTCCACATTGACCTCAGCAGAGATACGCTTATTGCCTTCCTTGTCGGTCCATTCCCGCATTTCCAGGCGGCCATCCACCACAATCATGCGGCCCTTGGTGAAATACTTGGAGATAAATTCTCCGGTCTGACGCCAAGCAACACAATCGATGAAATCAGTTTTCTTTTCGCTGTCCTTGCCGGAGAAATCCCGGTCAACGGCGATGGTAAAAGACGCAACAGCGACACCGGAACCGGTACGACGAAGTTCAGGATCACGGGTCAGGCGACCCATCAAAGTGATATGGTTCAACATAGTTATTTCCCTTTCTTATATGTAAGTTTTTCTCGATTCCAATTGGGATATCTCTGCTTCAAGTATTCCTCGATATATTCGGCTGTAGTTCTCCGGTCAATGCCCTGGTCATACATCGAGTGGCAGCGGGGGCAGAGGGTAACAATGTTCTCCTCGACGCCAAGCCCGCCCTGTGATCTTGGAATAAAATGAGCGCAGGAGAAGGCCGTGGCCGCTGTGTAAGGAGCTGGTTTTCCGCAGATTATGCAACACGGCCAGCCGTCGATCTCGTCCCTGGTTGCCACCCTGCACCTGACGGAGTCAGTTATGCCCGTTGCCTTTGTTTCTCTTCTCATCAATTCCCTCCAGCAGCAGACTCTTTTCCCGCTCGCTCAAGACCTCAATTCCAATCTGGCGGCAATCCTGCATCACCAGCTCCAGAAGCCGGGAGAATGTAGCGGAGTCATATTCGCTAGATCCTCGGTAGAGTTTTAGATTGTGGTAGCCTTGCAGGTCTTTCGACATACAAGGCCCCATATCGTCTACCATTCTTCCGATATGCCCACGGCACCAATCTTCAGAAACCTTTCCGATTGCATCCACTTTGACCGGTATAATCCAGTAGTTCCCGCCAACATCCGGTATGTAACCCTGGTATATTTCTTCCGGAGGGATATGAAGAACGGTAGACATCTCACCCAGGATCGCCCACAGCTTTGCATTTGCATCGGTGCTGCGCTTGCGATTGTGTTCCTTGATGGTTAGAGCGTACCTCTTGTTCTTCTTTTTGCGGATAAAGCTATAGGCAGCGCCCATTTGATCCGGCGGAACGGAAATGATTAGCTTGCCCGCTTCCAGGGATACATCCGTAAAAATGATCTCCGTCATTTAACCACCGCGTACTGTTTTAGGACGCGATCATAGAACAGATTTAGCTCTTTCATTCGCCTGTTCCAGAGGACGCCAGTGTCCCGCTCAGATGTAAGTACGTGCTGAAAATCCTTTAAGTGGGTCGATGCGACATTTGCGCTATCGGCGTCGACCACGCAGGATAGCATTTCCTTTACAGATGCGATTACAGCCTCGTACTGCTCCTGCTCTGCGTTTTTGCGGTTTGCTTCCTCTTCTTTATCGACTTCCGGAAGATCCTCGCCTGCGTAGATGTAAAGGCCTAGGCCGTGTCTTGCGACTGCTTTGGTGAGGCTTCTCTGGATTGCCTTGTTGACATCAAAGCTGGTGACCTTCTCCGCAGAGATCGAATTGTTGCGGTTATCCATAACCGGAAGATATTCGATGTGCTCGATGCCGTTGACGGTAACACCAGTTTTCACCCAGCAGGTGCGGCCGTCGGTGTGGTAATTCCAGCCATTGGATGCCTCATAGATGGTGTATGTCGCATCGGGGAACAGCTTCTTTACCTCTCCCCAGGCCAACGCCCAGGAGAGATAGGTTAGCCCGCCCTTCTTTTCCGTCTTATCGTTGACATTGATCGAGTTAAGGGTGCAGAAATAGTTACTCATTACTTTCCTCCTTGCTCTTAAAGTTCAGCGGGCATTCATATCCGACAGTTACCCGCGTGTCCAAAAGATACTCGCCGGTTCTTCGGCATTGCTTTCTTGCGTAAGTTTCCAGCAGCGGACAAAGATCGCAGCAGACGTGCCCCTCCGGGAAGTGGATGTCAATTGTGGCGCTGGTGTACCACGCTACGCCATTGGTTGCCATTGGTCGCCCTCCTTGTGTTAGAAATAGGTGCGCCCCATCCGACGCACCCGTTTGGAAATGAAGAAATTTGATGAAAGAAAAAGGAGTGATACCATGTCCGCTTCGGCTTTGTGGGATGGCACTCTGCCGGGGGGTGTTGGTGGGTCTGTCCGGTCTCGAACCGAAAACCAGGCGGTTATGAGCCGCCGGCTCTACCTATTGAGCTACAGACCCGTGTGAGGCGCGAGGCCGAGTCGAACGGCCTTCTGTAGGGGAAAACTACCGAGAGGAGTCGGAAAAACCTACGCGCTACCCGCCACGCCGTGGTCCCGGTTTAGGGCACCGGGTAGCCCTTGGGGTGCGGCTGTAACCCAACCGCCCAGAGGCTTTATTTGCCGTACTTATCCCGGCCCTGGCCGGAAAAGTCGCAGATTCCTGCGTCCACGGCCTCGTCGCAGCGGGAAGTAAGTACCATACATAACCAGTTGATCAGCTTCTTCATTTGTTATCCTCCTCAAAAACTTCCGGGTGCAGTTCGGTGTGTTTGATGATCACAGCCGCTTGAACGCTCTTAATTTCGTCAGCCGTAAAGGGCTTATGGAATGTGACCTCACCCGTCCGGCGGTCAATAGAAAATCTCGGTGTCATAGTTAAATCCTCCTATGGACCGCCCCGGTTATTCGGGGCGGTTTTCGGCGTGTGCCTTGCCAGCCTCGAAGCCCTCTGCAAAACCCTCCATACGGTCTGCATACCGCTCCAGAGCTGCGTTCACGACATCAGCAGGCAGCTTGTCCAGCTTCTCGCTAATGGCTTCCAGGTTCTTCTTTGCGTTTTCGCTCATCGGTTCACCTCCTTATTTGGTTCTGCGTATAATATTTCCGCAAGGATCATTACTGTTTTGGATGGAGATGCTTTATGGTTAAGTATTTTGCTAACCATAGACTGTGTAATGCCCAAACTTCGCGCCATATCTGTTTGCGACAGCCCGGATTTGCTAAATATATCGGAAAACCGATCTGCCGGCTTGTAACGGTCGTAAGCCTGAACTGCTTTGTTGCGTGCAGGAATTTGGCGTGTGCTTTCCATAGCTTTTTCCAGTCTCCTAATTCTAGCTTTAACACTTCTGATATTACCCATAGTTCCTCCCTGTTTTATTTGGTTTAATTGACTTGGTGTGATTATATTATCATACCATATCAACCTTGTCAACCCCAAAAACATACTTTTTGAAAATTCTGATTGACATAGTGTGTTTTTTGTGATATTGTATCCACAAGGAGGCGAAAACAATGAATACACGAATTTCATTTGTAAGAAAAAACGCAAAGCTCAATCAGCAAGAATTTGCAGCCAAGATCGGTCTGACAAAGAATTTTATTAGCTTGCTGGAGACGGGAGACAGAAAACCCAGCGACCGCACCATATCCGACATCTGCCGAGAATTTGGAGTAGACCGGATATGGCTGGAAACCGGCGCCGGTGAGCCCTTCAAGCCTGTTGATAGAGATGAGCAGATCGCCGCCATTCTGGGCCGGGCGATTGCTGGAAATACAACTGCCAGAGATCGGCTGATCAGAGCTTTCTCTCAGCTGCCGGACGAAATGTTTGAGCAGGCAGAAAAGATCCTGGAAGAGATTGTCGAAAATCTGCAAAAAGAAAAAGAGTGACCGAGAAAATCTCGGCCACTCTTTTTTCACTATTTACTGCGTTAGCATCATTATTACTGCGTTTTCACGATTTCCCTTGCGGCGATGCTTAAAAGTCGCAGCTGCTTTTCGCTTGCCTTCTCTACCAGTTCCTTAATAAAGTCAACCATTTTCTCCTTGTCATCCATAGCGCCCTCCTTGTAGGCCGTGAAGCCCCGGGAGGGCTTCGTTATCTCTCCTTGTCGAACGGATGTTCTAAAATGATTATATTCTCTTTGATGGCCGCTGTCAATCCCGCCGTGGGTAAGTGTCGTGTTTTCTGTATACTGTCACCGCCTTTTCTCGACAAGATAAAACCGGTTCAATATGTTTTTTGTCGAATGTATTTGTATCTCTATGATTATTCGTTCTCGATCAGCAGCCAATAGATGTAGGCAATTGTCTCCACATCGGCCTCTTCAATGTTCTCGCGAATGTACTCAAGCATTTCTTCTTTCGTCATTTTTCATCCTCCGTGCAGATTTTCGTTGACTTGTCCGAAATTCCGTGCTACGATGGCCCTGTAGGCTTCTTTGTAAACAAGTATCCCACAGTGAAGAACACCCGCAGCTGGAGATCTGTCATTTTGTCCAGCAGCCGGATAATGTTCTGCTTGATCTTGTCCCGGTTCACGGGCGGTTACCTCCTTTGTCAAGTTGGTGCTTTTGGAATTGAACCAAAGGGAGTCTGTCGCCAAACTTCCTCCCTTTGGTTCTTCGCTTGGGCTAGCTTTAGCCTATCATTTTACAAGCAAAAAGTACAGCGCATCATAATGGGATTTCCCGCAAATCTATGGCCACAAAAATCGTCACACATGATTGTAAAATCCCGCACACTTTACTGAAATGAGGCTAACAAATGAAGGCAAGAAACGACCCGTCTACCAAACCGTATTACAGATGCTTATCCTGTCCACGGTTTCGGCGTACCTGCGCAGGTCTACCTACAAGAGATATGACTCTGCAAGAATGGTGCGAATTTATTCGTGATGTAAGCGACGCATTCCACCTTTCCAATGCGTATATAGCTGAAAAGGCAGATGTATCTCTCAAGACCGTGGAGCGGATCGAGGCCATAAACTGCGACAAGGACATTATGCGTTCTACTGCTCGCAGAATTGAAATTGTTGTATTAGGCCCCGTTGGCAGCCACACTTGCTACCTGGACCACGATCCTACCGCAGCAACAGAGTTAATTGCCCAGCTCCGTGCCGAGGTGGATTACTGGAAAAAAGAAAACGACAGAAAAGCAAAGATTATCGATAAATGCCTTGATCTTTGAATTATAAAACGGTATTGAAAAACCTTGAAACCGCAGAGAAGATTTTCCTTTTTTGCTAGTAGCTTTAGCGTTGGAAATTCGGCGTTTATTCTTATGCGATGTTTTCATAAAAAGGATGGGATAATGTGTCTATCTTGGAGAAATTGAAAACAGCCTTGTTTGGAGACAACACCCAAGAGTCTTATTGCCGGCCAAATGAGCAAATATTATATTTCAAGGATGGTCAGCTATACAAAATAATTGGAAACCAAGAGAATTGGTACGACCCTAAATATATTGTTTCCGACGGTAGTCGCTATGATTTATCTGACCCGACTGAAATTTCACGGATTCCAGTTCCGGATTTTGGTGTAACAGATGTATTGAGTGGGTATGGATCAACCGGAATGATTGATTATGTGTTGCGCATGAAGTCAGCCAAGTGTTTTGATCGGCAAGAGAAAGAACTGTGTTCTGCACTTTTATGGAAGTCCACCGAATTGATGTTCGAAAACCAGCACTGCGTATGGAGATCTGATGATTTTAGAAGGCTAATTGTATGGCATATTCAGATGGGGATGGATACCGAAGCAGAGAAAGCCCGTTTATACCTAGAAAATCACGGAATTTTTACCTTTTTGCCGCCCAAACCCCCAGCACCCTCACTTTCTGCAGCCAAGACCAAGACAACTGCGAAAGAACCAAAATCTACAAAATTGCATAAAATGTCTTTTGCAGAAAAAGAGCGTGCGATAGTCGAAATAACCAACGACAAACACATGGAATTATTGTCCGGATTTCCTTTTGTATGGAATCAGAAAATTGAAAAGGAGACCGGCCCACGGACGCATCCTTTTTGTTATATGCGTATTACTGGGGAAAATGTCGCTGCTGTAAAAGCAGAACTAAAAAAACTTAACGACCATATCAAAAAAGACATCGATAGACACAACTTAAAAGTATCACTTTCAATTCCAGTAGATAAACTTGTTTTTTCTGAATCAGATGGCAATGGATTTACTAAATTTATTTGTACTCCGATTACGTTGACTGGAAAGATTTCAAAAAATCCGCTTTCTATTCACTTTACAACACCTTTGTATTCCTATCGAAGCGATATTCCGACGCCATTAACTAATACAACTCATGGCGAAGTTTCCTATAGCAAGAACGGAGAAATAGAGAAAGCAAAAGTTTATTTTTGGAGAAATGGAAAGAGCTGGTTTTTTTACTACAACACCATTGACGGTGAATTAAAACTAACCAAACTTGATTAAATAAAAATAACCCCACCAGCTCCGACACTGGTGGGGTTTGTAGAAGAACCATTGGCCACGGTATGATCTACCCTTAAAGTATATCATACCTCCAACAGAAATGCAAGGAGGTCTTTATGAAAAGGTTGCACGGCGCTTTTATTTGCGCCAGGTATTCCACAGACAACCAAAACCCGGACTCGATTGAAGTCCAGGTGCAAAAATGCACCGCTTGGTGCAATCAGAACGATATGCCAATACTAGGCGTGTTTGCAGATGAGGCGGTTTCCGGTATGAAGGACACCCGCCCGCAGTATTCCGCTATGATGGAGCAGCTGCGAATGGGGTTAGCAGACACAGTGGTGATATATGACCAGTCCAGAATGTTCCGAAAGATGACCGCCTGGTTTGCTTTTCGAGATGAGCTTTCAGCGATGGGCGTCAAAGTTATCTCCGTTACTCAGCCAGCCATCGGCAAGGATCTTCGTGACCCCATGAATTTTGTCACAGAAGGTAGTATGGCGTTGTTCAACCAGATGCACGCTCTTATTACCCGTCAAAAGGTTATGGAGAAGATGCGCTTTATGGCTCGTAATGGCCAGCACACAGGTGGAAAGCCTGCCCTTGGCTACCAGGTAGTAGACGGCAAACTGGAAGTATGTGAGGCCGAGGCCGCCATTGTGAGGCGAATTTTTTCTGAGTATGCCGCAGGATGCTCCTATCGAGAAATCATTGCAGGGCTTAATCGTGACGGGCTAAAGACCAAGAGAGGCAACAGCTTCGGAACGAACAGCCTCCACGACCTGCTGAAAAACGAAAAGTATATTGGCACTATTGTCTATGGTGCTATGCCATATCGTGAGGACGGAACTCGCAACACCCACTCCAAGGACGGCACCGATGTCGTTAGATTGGAAGATGCGATCCCGGCCATTATCGACAAGGACTTGTTTGATAAAGTGCAAGAAAAAATGAAGATAAACAAAAGGCAGCAGGGCGGTCGACCGGCGGAGCGCAGAGCATATCCACTCAAAGGAAAGGTATTCTGTGCGGAGTGCAAATCCGCAATGACCGTATCTATTTCCCAACAGAAATATTTCTATTACAAATGCTCTGGGAAAAAGCGGACGCATCAATGCAGCGCGTCGCCGATCTCTGTTGACCAGCTGGAAGATATCGTGGTCGATATCGTCCGTCAATGCCTCGGCAGTCGGGAAAATGTTGATTCCCTCATAAAAATCTTAAACGAGCAACGAGAGAAGATCGTGGGCGGCGCTGTTTCGACCCTACAGAACCTTATCAACGAAAGAGCCATGGTATGCCAAAAACTGGACAATGCGGCTAATGCGATTTTGAGCGGCCTTTCAAGCCAGACGCTCAGCGCCAAGGTGGCAGAGCTGGAGCGCCAAAAAGATGTCATTGACTCGCAAATTCGCTCTCTAAAGTCCACGGTGGACGCCACAGCAATGCCGGATGATAGATTGCGTGAAATTCTCGAGATTTGTTTGTCCGAAAGTGACAAGGAGGCTATTTTAAGCATTGTCGCCAGGGTAGAAGTCGGAGAGGACAGGATCGATGTCTGGACGATCCTCGACACAGACCCTGACGGAGAGATTGATTTTGACCAGACAGGATTGACAAAAACTCCGGGCTTTCCTTCCGGTGTACCATCAATAATTGTCACAGCCCAGTTTATAAGGCTTGTGACGCAAAGAAAAGCCCCTCCCGGGTAAGGGAGGGGCTTTTCTCATAATGTAATAGCGCCGCTTTTGATGACCCACGCAACAGCAAATGCTTCTAGCATTATTGTTTCGCCGATCATAGTAGTATAACCAGGAAGCCCAAGGAGGTATCCTGCGCCTACATAGAACATAGCGGCCAACATTGTCCAGCCGCAAATCCGGTATATGGTGTTCCGGGTTTTGTGGTTGCCTTTAGGGAACTGCGTTAAGGTCATCAGGGCGAAAGAGCCAAACAGCGCAATAGCGGCAATCATATGGATAAAATCGGATGCCTTCGCAGGGCACGCAAATAGACCCACATGGTTTGCCGGAGAGGCTGCGCAAGGAAAAGCAACGATCAGAAGGGAAGACACCGCCGCCACCAGGGTGTATGCCCGGTCTCCCAGGTCATACCCATTGTAGGTAAATAGGAAAAAACTGCACAATGTCAATGCTCCGATCATACACATATTGCCGTTGGAAAAATATGTAGCAGAAATGGAGTTGTACCATCCGGGGAAATTTATCCCTTTCAGCTCGCCTAGCCATCCGAAAAGCAAACAAAGGACAGGCAGCAGGCCGCAGATTATGCCGAGCATGAAGCGCTGATAATGGGTTTGACTTTCAAATCTCATATTTCAAGCTCCCAAGTTGTAACGTGCGCGTACACTTCATCCATAAATGAGTTTCCGCCTCTTGCCTTATATGCTTCGTACATTTTCATAAAATTTTGCGCTTCGTACTGCGGTATGCTCTGCGTGTCCTTGTATCTGTAGTAGATATCCAGCATCAGCTGACGCAAGACGCACATATCGCCGTCCTTTGCTTTCTTCATCTCCACTAAAACTTTTGCGCAGAAAGCAATAATGCTTCCGAGAAACGAGAGTTCTTGCCAGTGCTCCGCTAAAAAATTAATCAATTTTATTTCGGATCACCATCCTTTTACATAATATCGCCGCTACCGCCGCCGGAACCGCCGCCCGTTGCGTTCATTTTGGCTTCGTCCAGTTCACCGGTGATCGTTCCGTCTACGGTGTAATCCTCCAATGCTCGGTACTGAAAACCTAGAGCAGCCCAGTTTGTAGATAAGGGGTATTGCAGTATACGAACTCTAGGCACATACACATATCCCCGTTCTCCGTTGGGGTTGTAGGTGGCGTTCGCCGTGCCTTCCAGCCAGTGGCAATTTGCGAAGGCATTCGTATTTGCAAGGGAAACTACGCCGTCATAGCGCAGCACAAGTGCCTTTAGCTTATAGCAGTTATAAAATGCCTGTGCGGCCACGCTTGCTGCATTAGCGAAATCAGCAATCTCTAACTCGGTACATCCATATATGCTGTTCGAAGGTACAGTCTCTGCTTTAGGGAAGGATATTCTGGGCAGTTTCCAACACCCTCGGAATGAGTATGGACCGATACTTGTTGCCTTCGGTAGATATATGGAGGTTAATTGCGTACAGGCATAGAACGCATATGCGCCACAACTCGTTGCAAGAGGGAAATTCGCACTGACTAATTCCGGCCGGCTATAAAAAGTATACTGTGTAACTTTCGCCGCTTGTGAGAAAATCTCTGTGATGCTGCCCTCGATCAGCCCGTCGATATCGCCTCCACTGGCCTCAATGCTCTCAATGTTAGCGGCGATGGTCGCAAAGGTTGCATTAGCTGCGGTTTCGACTCCCTTGCCAGTGACCGCAGCTGCTACCAGGGCTTTGCCCTCACTGACAGATGTTTTTACTTCTTCAAGCTGTTCATTGCTAACAGCTCCAATATTTCCTCTGGCCTGCGCCTGCTGTTGTGGAGTGAGGTCTTGGTTGTTGACGCTGACCGCAGACAGAATCCCATCTTCCATATGGTTCAGTTGGTCAGCCCTCAGCTTTTGACCTTTTACGAAATTTTGTCTTTCGTACATATGATTCCTTTCTTCGGAAATGCCGATTATCTCCTGCGAATGTAGTAATATCCGTTTCCAACCACTTCTGCAAGTTCACTCATATACATCTTCGTCCATTCAGCGTAGGTTATTCCGCCCGGGTATGCGTAACCTTTGGTATGAACGGTATCGACCCGCTTGCCCTTGTGATAAACTGTTGAGATAGAATGCGTGGTTGTAACGGTGCTTTCCCTTGTATACCGCTGTGGAACTCCGTTACTCAAAGTCAACGAATGGGCCTCTACTTTGTAGGGAGACGGGAACGTATACACCGTAGGGCTACTGTTACCTGTAGCGTAGATTGTATTCTGGGTACCTCGTGGAACGAATCGGCACTCTTTTCTGCCGTCCGGAAGATCCACCCATTCGTATGTGTAACCTGACCAGCCGGTTATGCTTGTTTCATCCGTCGCACCATAAAAGGTGGTTTCAAAGTCGGACATTGTGGCATAGGGGTTGTAAATTTCTTCCTTGGTGTAGGTGTATTTATCCCAATCAGTTCCTGCCAGAGCAGCTTGGTCTATCTTATCGACCAAGCTCATCTTTATCCCGGTAACGGTATTATGGACAGTTTGCAGAATCTTCTCGATGTTGTTTGCTTTTGTGATGGTCATCTGAGCCATAGAGTTGGGGGCTTCCGGGCATCCATCAGGGAAAGCGCTCCGCAGGTTGCCTATGTTTTGCAGATATGCAGACATGGATTTCGGCGTTATGGAGTCCGTAATTGCCCAATCGGTTTTGGGTGAAACGGAAATCTCACTGGGATCATAAGGCACAAGGAAGCCTACATTGTAGTAAACTTCCTTTGCCTTGCGGTATGCTTCCAGCTCTGCAGGCATAGCGTTCAGCAACTCGGAAATGATCTTCACAGCCTGTCCTACCCGGTTCAAATCGGTGTGGTTATATGCGCCCTTCATACCGGACAACCATTCTGCAAGTTCCTCTGTAGAGAGAGTAACCTCGGCAATTTCGGCTGGGTCAATCAAAGCACCGGCGTCGGCTGCTGCAGGAGCCATAGAAGCCCAAGCAGCATAAATTTTTTTATTGAGCTGGTTTGCCCTGTTTACATCCGCCTGATTGCGGTCTGTTATAAGTTCCAGCATAAAACCTCCTAATCCAGTACGGATTCGTCAAGGATAAATGCATCAAGCACGCCCATAATAACTGCCAATGCTTTAACCTTTACTTTGCCACGCAAAGCGCCGTTGTAAGTGATCTCGTCAGTCAGAACCAAACCTTTCACTACCGGGGAGTACATTGTCTCCAATCCAATAATGTCACCACACTCCAGCTCCGGGTTTCCGCGGTACGAAACATCGTAAGTGTTTCTCTGTTGGAGATAAGCCGCCACGTGGGTCGCCAATTCTTTTGCCATATTGAGATCTGTGATCAAAGGATTTCTCTCTTCGTCCACAGAGCCTTGACTTCCAACATCCAATGTATAAACCGTCGCCTGCTGGGACAAAGGTCTTCCCGTAATTGTGATCGTTTTGGTTCCAGCAGATAGAACCAAGTCAGCCGCTTGCGCGTACACTTTGGAAGAGACAACATATCCTCCGGAAACCGCAATACCGACATCGGCCGTTGCAGACGAGAACTCCACATGGACAATAGTATCCGTAGTGGTTTCCGAGTAAATCTCTGTTTGCGCTGCCTTTGTATAGGAATATTTAGCCACAGAAACCGCTTTGAGCTGGTCGATCTTAGTCATAGTCTGGGTATTTTGATGAATGGAACTAAAGTCGATAGAGAAGTCGCCCACTTCAGTTTCCGCTGTAACTGTAAACGGCTCAATACGGATAATATCGTCATCATCCGTTCTGAACACGCAGCGGCAGGCATGCGCGATCATTTGCAGGCAATTAGCGTGGGTGTCAATGGGCAAAGGTGCCGTCGTGTACATGGTCTTTAGACTGTCGTCTATAATCCAAGGATTAGATCCATCGGGAAGGGGCGGCAAATCTGCATCGGTCAGTATATCGGTAGCCAAATCGTAAAAGCTCTTTTCGCCGATAGTGCCTTTGTAGTAGGTTCCGGCCAATCTGCCAACAGAGCCGGTAGCCTTAAAGGTCGCCTGGTTATTGGCAAAACTGGGACGGCTATCCAAAATATAGTGGTCTGCCTTAACCCATTCAGTGTTACCGTCTGGCAACTTGTACCCAAACTGGATGCCGATTGCAGACTTCTCGGCAACGTACTTCCAAATGCCAGAAGGATTGTCCGGATCGTACTGGTGCTCAAAGTCCAGAATTGTAAACTGCATCGTCTCCTTAGGCAATCGACGGCTCAAAGGATCAATGTCATGGGACTGCTTCGTGGATGCGATTTCTTCATCTGTAAATACTTTTTGGTCGCCATATGATACGCTCTCAAGCCGTGGATGGCGATATGGCGGCATTTGCCCGTAGGTGATCACTATCTTGTCGCACAGAGAAACATCCGTTGCAATAGCCACCGTGTCGCTGGTGACGGGAACAGTAAGGCTTTTCACGATGGAGCCGCTCAAATAAAAGTCCGCAGTAACGCTATTCGGGTGTATGCCGGTTCGGGTATCAAACGCCAAAGTTAGCGTCGGAATCGTGTGGGTTTTAGAGAATGATCTTGTTATCGTAGCTGCGGTAGGCATATCGCCGCCCTCGTCGCTCATAATCGAGGAAACGAAACCGGTAACCGCATCTTGTTCAGGGGCAATATCAAAAGAGCCGTCCAAAACCCAGCGGTTAAGCTCCAATGTTGCGTAGGGGTTGCCGTACTGGAGATTATAGTCCAGTGTAGAAGTTTCGGACATTGCTAGTTCGCCGTTGCCCACCCATTCCCCGTCCGTGAGGATTGTGGTGTCGCTATTGCTGAACAAAACCCGCACATAAGAACGGTTTCTGAATGGTTTGGCCATGCTTTCCTTGTAGGCTCCACTTACTTGTTTCATATAACCTCCTTAGAAAGCACGGCCGCAGTCGATGATATTCACCTTGCAATTTGTGTACCGTGTGGGCATCATAGTATCAGGATCAATGTCCCTCGGTTCTGCTGTGCGGTTGCCGGGGTACATTTCCAAAGTCATCCGCTGATTGGTGACCATATTCGGAATAGTTGCCATAACAACAAAGTTGTCGAACTCCCGGAGAAGCCTGGACCACGTTTCCGCATCCAGGCTAAACCAGGTCAGATTTTCGACTTTGAACTGATCACGGCCCACCTTCTGGCCCACAAACTCATTGTTCGCATTGCGAGCGGAGTCCACGGTGGTCACCACCAAGAAGTTCAGCCCACGGTCAGGAGCGGGGTAAACATTTCCATTGATTTCAATAAATCCCTTCATTCTTTACCCCCTTAGTATGCGTTTGCAAAGGCGCCCGAGTTCACCTGAACGCCTCTAGTCTGTTTATAGCGGGCATTCGCCCGACCGATTTCATCATCGCCGATTTGCACATTCAGATCCTTCTGCTCCACGATTTCAATCAAAGTGTACAGAGCTGCTACCATGCGTTCGGACTGCTCGCTTGTAACACGAGCCACGGCTTCCTCGATAGTGGAAAGCGGCGCCTCAATGTTGGTGCCATTGCGCTGATCGCCCAGGACTGCCATAAACGGTGCACGAGGCGGAATAACTGCGCCTTGGGCGAGATACGGTATCTGAGGAGCTGTCACATTGTCAAGATTAAAGCCAAATGTCTTTCCGCCAATACCAGGAATCCAATCGGGCACATCAAAAGACAGCGTATTGATCGCATCAACCACATAATTGATGCCACTGACAACACCGGAGATCAGCTTGTTAAGGAAGCCAATAACAGAGTTGATCATACCCTTAAAGCCGTCTTTGATCTTATCAAAGTCAAACTCCAGACCGAAGAAATTGAAGAATGCCTCCATCTTGCCGAACATATAGTCTATGTCGCCCTCGATGAGCTTCACAATGCCCTCAAACAGTTCCTCCAGGTCAGCAGTAAATATAAACTTGATAAAATCAATAATTGCGGAAAACTCGGATATGAGACGGCTGATCGTACCCGTTGCTTTGTCGATCATATACCCGAGCACCTGCCCCCACAGCAAACGTAGCAGCTTTAGGATTGGCTCAATGGCGTTCCAGATGTACACAACAATGTCTCCAATGTCGGAAATGGAATCCGTAATTTCGGGGCCATTTTCCTCAAAAACTGTTGAGAGTTCAGAAAATGCATATTGCCATTTGTCGAAAACCATCAAAACATTGTCTTTGATAAATGTAACGATCGGAGACAGAACATTGTACAAATACTGAAGCCCTTCATATACAGGGGCGAGAAGCGCGGAAAGGGCAGATAGTGCTATGGAAAATGTGTTCACTGCTTCCGGAGCAGTTTCTTCCATCGTCCATTCCGACATTGGGGCCAAGACGTTAATCCACGCCCACCGCAGCTGACCGCTAATTGTAGATGCCAGTTCCTTGAATGCCGGTGTCAGTCCGGAAATCTCTTTTTTAAGCGCTTTGAAATCGATATCCTGAATCGGCTCAATTAGCTGCTTGATTCCTTCAGCCAGCGCGGTCATCCATCCAGGTGCTTCAGCGGGAGCATCGTCTCCCCCCTCGGTCTTTCCAACTCCCGGAATCGGAATGTTTCCTGCAGAATTTCCGCTAGAGTCCGAGCCAATAATGTTCAGCTCATCAAAGCCGGAAATCAGCTTTTTTGCTTCCTTGCCAGCCTGTTCAATGTTTTGCTCCAGATCGCCGGCGCTGTCAGCAGCACCTGCCACGGAGCTTTGCATGCCGCCCGAAGCATCGCCAAATACCGACTCAGTAAAGGTCTTGAACGCATCCGCAGTGGTCTGCAGTTTCTCCAGGAGCTCATTTAGCATCTTCACAGCCGGAGTAAGCACATTGATCAATCCCTGGCCAATCGTAGCCTTGAGCTGGTCAAACTGAAGCGTCAGCAAGCGGGTTTGATTTGCCCAGGAATTGGAGGTGCGGAGGAAGTCGCCGCTTGCGCCACTCAGCTGTTCGAGAACAAACTGATAGCGAAGAGCAACTTTTTCCTGCTCGGACATTTGATCCGTAGTTTTGCCAAGGCCTTTTCGAAGAGCATAATCGTCCAGAGCGGTCTGCGTCATCACTACACCAAGATCTTTCAGGCTTTCAGTTTCGCCCGTAAAAACAGATTTCAGCTTTGTGTATGCTTCGTCCTGGGTAAGGTTATAGAACGATGCCACATCGCCGGCCAACTGAGTCAGCGAGGTGGACATATTGTAGGCTTCTTCCTCTGTGAATCGGAAGGATTTTGCCATAGCGCCAAAGGTGCCTACATACCTTTTTGCCATGGTTTCGGATAGACCAGCAGTCTTGGCGGCGTTCTTCGTAAACTCATTTACCTGCTCGTTCATCGTGGTGAAGGTCACATCCACCACGTTCTGAACTTCCTGCAGATCCGAACCCAGTTTTATTGCCTCTTTGCCAAAAGCAACGATTTCCCGAACAGAAAACGCTGCTGCAATGGCGATTCCCAGCTTTCCTGCCGCACCGGAAAGCCCCTTGAATTGGGATTTAAGGTTGGCTGCACCTTTAGAAAAGCCAACCGTATCTATTCTAGTGTCAATGATGATACTTCCGTCAGCATTGACTCTACCGGCGTACACGCCTATGGAAGTCACCTCCTTACAGCCACTTCATTAGTTCTTCTTTTTCGGCCCGAGCCTCCGCTGTTTCGGGATGAGTAATGTCCACAAGCGACTTGTTGGCGCGATAAAACTCTTCCTCCCACTTTTCCAGCTTTTTGCGTTGAGCTTTCTTTTTTCGAATATGGAGGACAGATGCCAAAAGGCCGTCTCCAATGCCCATAAACCATCCAAAGAAGGTCCACCAGTGAATATTCGGATCGAGACGCACCTCTCGACCCGCCACTTTATTGATTTCCGGGATAATGATCGGCGCATCCTGCTCCCAGTCGATCATCTTGGGTTTTGGTTTCCCATCATCCTTCTGACCGCAATCTATAAACTCACAAGCTTTCATACAGGCCTCTTGCAGATCCGCATCGGGAATTTTCTCCCATTCCGGGTAGAATATCTGCAAAAGACATAGCGCCTTGCATTCGTCATTCAGATCCGGATCAGCGCAGGC
Source organism: Oscillospiraceae bacterium (assembly GCA_017630495.1). Classification (GTDB taxonomy): domain Bacteria; phylum Bacillota; class Clostridia; order Oscillospirales; family Oscillospiraceae; genus Faecousia. Next base: position 25,081 of record JAGBVD010000100.1, on the reverse strand, counting down.
GAAAAGAATGTCCAAGATTGCACGCCAGTTATATCTTATGGGGTGCTCCACGCCCCCGATGGTCAGGGACGTGGGTAAATCGTAGGCCATCATTTTGTATACTTGGCGGTATGCTTTTCTACCGCCTGTTGCATAGCATTCTTTCGCTTCTGAATCTCCGGCCCTACGGATTCGACAATTTTGTTAACCACACGCACAGCAAAGAGATTGCCGTCTCCGAGGATAGATGTTGCAGAGATGATTCCAAACAAGCTCTGCTTGGCATCATATCCCAGAAGATAGCAGATTTTATCTTCCAGCTCGTCATTGAATTTCACAGCATCTTCAAGAGTTGCCGTCTCGGGGATTTGGTCGCGGATATCCCTAAAGTATGCAGAGATTTCCTGGCATCTCTGTGCCAGCTTGACATCGGCCGGATTCATGCGGAAAGAGGCAACGACTTCTCCGTCTTCGTCTGTAAAGGTAAACTTCAGTAAAGAAGCACCGATATTAGTGTTGAATTGACTCATGTTTTCCTCCTTGAATTACGGGGGGGAGGCACAACGCCTCCCCAGGTTGTTGAAATTCTTACAGGCCGCCTTCGGTAAACTTTTTGGTGGACAGGTCGAAGTTGCCCTTCACGCGATTGCCTGCACGGTGCAGCTCGAAGGGAATCTGGATACCGGAGGTATCGCCGCCCACGCTCTGGGGAACGATGTAGCAGTCCTCGCGGTATGCCCACACGACGGAGGGAGACGCATCTGCAGAGGCGCCGGGCTTCAGCAGGACATCAATCGTGGTAGTCTTGCAGCCGTCGCCGGTAGTACGGTTCATAGCAATGTCCATAATCTTCTCGGACAGAGCCTCGTCATAGTCGTAATAGTAGGGATCAACGGAGGAGGAAACCTCGTAGCCATTGACGGACACGGAGTTTTCGCCCAGGATGTTCTTTCTGGTCTCAACATCGGGGTTCAGCTCAACGGAATACTCTTCCAGATCCTTGCCAAGCCGAATGTAATCGGTGGCGTTATGGGTGGAATCGAACGCAGCGTCAATGTAGTGCGCCAGATACTTACGTTCAGTCATCTGATCATCCTTTCTGTGGGGTTACCACATATCAAATTCGTTGGTATACTGGACACTCACGGGAAGTATCCAGTCCTGGGAACCATTCTCATTCGGAACAGTACCGTAGGTGTTATTTCTGGTGATGCGGGTTATCTTTCGACCGGAGGACAAATCCGGGTAGGAAGAAAGTCGGTACTCCTGCCCATTGATATCCACCGGCTCTTTGCAGATCCATTTACCGAGAGAGTCCAGGAAATTGGTGGCATTCAGTTTCTGAAACTCCCGGGTCGCGGAAGTTCTGTAGATCACCAAGAACGGGAACTGGCAGGACTGATAGACGTGGTCTGTGATAGACCGCCGCTCAGACATTACCAAAGCACCGGCATCAGCGGAGAATGCAATACCGGACTCTTCGCCCAACTCCTCAAAGTAAATTTTCTGCTCGTAAAGGCCAGGGTATTGATTCAACAAGTCTTTTACTGCCCGAGTCAGCAGTTCGTAGCCCGTTGCGTCTGTGCCAATCGGCTTCACTTCTTCCATTTATCCACCTCCTGCCAGTTTCTTTGTTTTCTTGACCCACTCTTTACCGTGGTTTTTCTTAGCCGTGTCGAACCAGTGGTCGGTTACATTTGGATGAGCGTGTCGGGAGTAGTTTAGAGGCTTTTCTATGGGCTCTTTGCGCTCTCCCTTGGCCGCCCAGGCGGATCTTGTACGCTCACCGACCATTACCTTGCCCTCATACAAAAACCGCCCCATAGGCGGGGCAGCGGCCACAACCTTGCCAGAACCAGCGATGGCGGCAGACATTCCGCGGGTGACGTTAATGAATGTGCCAGTGTCCATCGGCATATACTTCACCATGGATGTCATCACCATGCTGTCAAGCGCGTACTGCGCTTCTGCGAGCTGTCGATCAAAACGGCTTAGATCTAGCTCCATATCCAGTTGAATCACTTTGCTCATATCACTTACCCAAGATCTCAAAGTGAGGGATAATGGAATAAGGGCCGCCGACAGAAGAAATCGCAAAAACATAGTCGTAGGTTTTATTCATGAAGGTGTAAAAGTCAATGTAAGATGCATACTCCGCATCCCGGACCGGGTGTTCATTACCCCAGTCTCCGAGCCAGAAAAAGTCGAAACGATCACCGGATGTAAAGGTGATCGTTTCGCTATATTCTTTGGACTTTTCCCATTCCTTTGGAGGCAGCCAGCGCTTCCCTGCGATGATTTTATTATTGCCGTCCTGGACGTAGCGAATGTTCAGAATAGCGCTGTCCGCAGCATTGGGGCCGTACTTGGCCAATATTGCCGCCTTGTCCATATTCAGCTGCACGTTGCGGAGTATAGTGGGATACCAGGTATCTCCTTCATCGCTCTCTTTGCGGTTGAATATCGTCACAACATCCTTATACACGGGGATACACCCCCATATAAAGCAGGTTGACGCCGTTGCCATCAGACACGCCGGACAGATACTCCCGCACAATGGATCTGATCATGCGGTTTCTTTCAGCCAGGTCCATAATAGCTTTGTCTACAGAAGTAGAGCCGCCGCCGGAAGAAAAGGAAATAGACTCATTACCGGCAGACACAGAAGAAACAACCTTGCCCTGCAGGCCGTTTTCCATCTCAGCATAGCCCCTAGCCAGAAAGGCGGATTTCTCCGCCTCCTGGATCTGGTAGAGGACATTGATTACCTTGGCAACGCAATGCTGCACAGCGGTCACATCATCCTCATCGGAAGGAAATGCCACACGCAGTTTCTTGACGCCATCCACGCCCGTGGTGAGGTTGTCAATGGCACGGCAAGCCTGAAATGCGAAGCGGTTGAAGTCCCGTTCCTCTATAGGGTCATAGAGCGCGGTGTATTCGTTAAAGTTGATATACATAGACTACACCGCCTTTCCGGATCAGCCGCCGATGGTGCCAACCACAACGCCGTCGATACGCTCAGCCATCAGCTTAATGCCGGAGATGACGGTGTCGGATGCAGTCATATTGGTGTAGTCGGGTGCCTCGTGGATGCCGATGTAACCAGTTTCGTCAGTGGTGAAGCTGAAAGCCTCGTCCAGATCAGCGCCGTTGGCGGGAATGTAGTAGGCAATCAGGTTCTCCGCAGCGGTGGAGTAGATCTTGCCCTTGGGAACAGAGCTGTTGAAGAAGGTCTTGCCCAGGCCCAGGAAGTCCTCGACATACTTCATACCAAAAGCGTTCTGGGTGGTGATGTTTGCGGTGCCCAGGTATTCGGCCACATCCAGGGGGTTCATAAAGTGAACGGCGGAAACGGTATCATCTTCGAACAGGATTTCCAGCTGAGCCCAAGCATTGGCCAGGGTAGCCTGGAAGCTCTCGCCGCCGGCCTCGCCGGTGCCGGTGGCCAGGAAGGTGAAGAAATCGCTGCGGATGCCCTTCTGGACATCGGACAGCATCTTGTCGGTGGTCATAGTGACGGCCTGGTCGTAGCCCTTTTCGATGATGGCCTCAGCAGAGGTGGCCTTACGCCACTTCTTCAGCACAATCTCGCCGAAGTCAACGGGCTCGGTCTCATACAGGGACAGAGGGATGATGTCACCTTCTGCCACATTGCCGTTCTGCAGAGTGCCGGTGGCCTTGTAAGCCTTCAGAGCATAGCCAGCCTGCTTGGGGATCTGGCGAGTGATAGACATAGCTTCAAACAGCTTCTTCAGGGAGCCGGTGAAGAGATAAACGAACTCCTGCTCACGCACGCGGGCCAGGTTAGCATTCTTGATCAGATTAGGTTCAGCTGCCATAAATTATTCTCCTTTTGTAAATAAGTGTTGATTTTTTGCCATTGCGGCTCGTCTCTCGGCCCGATCGGGGATCTTCATAATGTCCTCGCGGGTCAAGATGCCCGTGGAACCGGGATCGGTCTTATTGGTAGAGAAATGCGGCTTTCCGCCGTTGTCCTCAAACAAATAGCCGCTTTCGGTTCGCACCGCATCCAGAGCGGACTTGATGTCCTTTTCCAGATTGCGGCTGCCACGCAGCTTTTCGATGTCCAGCAGGGCCATAATAGCCTTGGCGTTCTTGCCCTTAGCCTCGGAAATTGCATTTTCCAAAGCGGAAGAGAACTCCCGGTCTTCCTGCTGGCGCTTGTGGTCAGCCACCGCCTCGTCGTGCTTCTTCTTCCATTCATCCCGTTCGCGGGTAATGGCATCGAAGTCCTTGCCATCGAAGCCCTTGAGAGTTTCAACAGCTTCGTCGGCTCGCTTCTTCTCGGCGTTGTAGTCATCGGTCAGGCGGTTGACCTTCTTCTCGTGTTCGGCGGAGGTCTTGTAGTTCTCAGCTACAGCCTTGTCGAACTCGGCTTTCTTGTCCTCGGGAATGGTGATGCCATACTCGGACAAAATGGTGTGGATGTTCTTCATTGTTAATCCTCCTAAATCGTTATTTATAAACCGCCCGTCGGCGGTAATGGATTGAGCCGGATAAACCTCCGGCGTGGTTGGTGCCTCTGGTGGGAATCGAACCCACACCGCTGCCAAGGAGGGGCACAGCTGTGCATCCTACACCACAGAGGCATAAAAATAACCAGGCCCGGATTGCTCCGGGTCTGGCCGCTTATAGAGTTAGGAGATGTTGCCGATTTCTCGGAGCATCTCTTTGATTTTTTCCCGTTCCTCACGGGTGTCAGCATTTTCCATCATCTCGTGCAGTTCATTGCGAAGCTTTTCCATACAGTCGTGCAGGGAGGCATCCACATTGCGCTTGCTCTCCGGGGATCTATTGGATCTGTAGGAGTATTTTGCATCCATGTATTCTTCCCTTGCTTCGCTGTAGCCACCCTCACGGCTGGAGCCCCTGCGGTAGGAGCTTCCGCCCTCGTAGCTGTTGCCACCGCCCTCACGGGAATATCGGCCTCGGCTGTCACGCCGGCGCCGCTCGCTGTAGCCATCGTTCTGGCTATACCCGTGTTCGTCTGCGTACTCGCCAGCTTCCTGCAGCATATCAATCTTCAGTAGATTTTTATATGCGTCGATCAGCTTCCATACCGTATCGAGATCGGATGTGGACTTGATGCCCGTCTGGGCCTTTTTCTCCAGTTCCTTGCAGATATGCTCCTGCATTTCGTAGGTGTTATACATATCCCCACCTCCTTAGCAGACCCGGACAACCGTAATATTGGGGTTGTCAACCAGGATCGGAATGGTGGAGGTGTTCAGCACACCCACATTGACGCAGCACTGGCAATAGGTATCTACATAGTGCTGAGTGGACACATTGAAGTATTCCTCAACAGCTGCGGGTGTCACTCGCATCAAGGAACCGCCCAGGACCTCTCCGTCCTGGGTGATGCCCATGGAAATTTCGCCGACCGTTTCACCGGTAGGAACCGCAATGTTGCCAGAGAAGGTCACAAGATACCGACCGGGAGGCAGAAGCGTCACAAATGCGCTGCCGGGCCGGTGGCGCTCTTTGCCGCAGGTGCTTCGTACTGCGGCGGTGTTGTATACCACAGACTGGCCGGTCTCAACGGTCTGGACTGCGGTGTTGATCAGTTCAATCATAGCTTTGTCCTTTCGCATAGGGGCGACAATTGTCGCCCCCGGAATAATGGTTTGACCATACATCCCGGCGTATCTTCCGCCGGGAAGATACGATATACGAATTAGCCTGCGTAGCCGTAGCCGAAACCGTTGCCACCACCGCAGCCGCAGTTGTTATAGGGGAAATGCACGGGGGTGGGAGGCTGTACGATGTATGCCGCAGTGGGGCACTCTGCACCTGTGCGGCGCAGGATCTCCGCCTTGTTGGCATCCATGGCAGCCATCAGCACAGCGTTCTGATTTGCCTGAGAGGCAGTCAGCTTCAGCGCCTGGTTCTCAGCCGTCAGAGTTGCGATCTTGTCATTTGTCAGGAAGTCCAGGATCGCGCGGGTGTTGCAATTCTGATTTTCCAGAATGTCGCGGGTGTTGCTGTTCATCACATTGCCCAGGTCGCAGAAGCCCTTGGCCATGTTGAAGTTGACACCGTCGATAGCTCGCTGAGTGGTGCAGCAGCAGTCGGCCAGCTGGCGCTCTACGCCGTGGAAGCCGCCCATAATGGCGTTGTTCAGCGCATAGGTGCTATCAGCCAAGCCATAGGTCTGCTGGTCCAGCTTGGAGATCAAGGTCTGCTGGTCAACAGCGGCACGAACATCAGCCTGGGTAGCGCAAGGGCTGTTGGAGCCGTTGCCGCCGCCAAAGCCACCGCCCCAACCACCACGGCCAAACAGACCGAACAGCAGGAACAGGATGATCCAGGCGCCCCAATCGCCGTTGCCGCCAAACATACCGCCGCCGCGGTTGCCCTCAGTCACAGCTGCGATGTCGGAGAGGGAATAGTTACCGTCCATTAAATTTATACTCCTTATTTGATAATATTAAAAACCGTGGCCACAGGTTTTCATTTCTTAAACATTTCCATCATCTGCTGTGCCATCTGTTGAGCTTGGTTCAGCTGACTCTGTGAAATACGACCGGACCGCAACAGCTTATTGATTTCCTCGTTCGGGTTCTTGCCCTGCATCTGCTGCATAAACTTCTGGAAATCGGCCATTGGGTTGTTTTGGCTCCCGCCAAGGGCTTGGAACAGTGGATTACTCATCGGCATTTCCTCCCTTTTTTGCTCTGGACACTACTACAGGCTGTGCCAGCTCGTCCAGCTTTCCCATAACCTCTTTTTTGAAATCCTCAAATACATTGATGGGCACAAATTGCGCCGCAGGCACGGCTTCTGTGGGCTTCACAGCGCCTACCTCCGCATACTCAAAAGTACGCAGAGAGGGCACGCCGTTTGGGTCAGCGGACTTCAAATAGAACCGCATCATCTCGGAGTCCATCAAGAGAACGGTGGATCCCGGGGTAACGATCCAAGACTTTGCTCCAGCTTCGCCCTGCACCCAGTTGAGGCCGGAAGGTTCGGGCCTCGTTGGCATAGGTGTCGGATACATCGCCGGCATTGCCACAGGGGAATTGCGCAGCTGGTTTAGCTGATCTTGGTACTGAAAAGGCTGCTGACCATAATAGGGGAAAGAATATGCCATAGTAATGCCTCCTGTTTCTTGGTATGGCATTATTATCTCATAAAAAGTATAACTTCAACAGAGTGTCAAAGTGTTTGAAAAGGTGCAAAAAAGTGTGGAAAAAGTGTTATATCTCTCGCTGTATTTTGGCGTTTACCCTCCTGGAAAGCGCCTTGACCGAATCTATGCTCCGGTTCATTTTCTCAGCGCACGACTCCAACGGTATGTCTTTAAGCCTTAACTCAAAGAGAGTATTTTCGTCCGCCGTAAAGTTGCACACTGCTTGCAGGTAGTCCGCCTCGCTTTGAGTAAAGTCACGGATCTGCATAGATCACTCCCTTGTCCAGTAGTACACAGGGATTTCCTGCCCACTATCCCAGGAGTCATAATAAAAGCCATCGACAGCACACACAACATGTCCGTCAATGGCTAAAATATAAGTTCCGTTAGGATGATCTCGGCAGAAGTCCTCCACCGTGTAGTCGTATTTGTCGTCGTCGATCAGATACCTGCGGAAACCCATTTCGCGGAGGTATTTGCCCCAAACGGAATTTGCAGAGGGCATATCCTTGCAGGCCAGGCCGTAAGCGCTCAGTGCACAGTAGGTTCGGTTCCAGTCCTGCCCGGTCGCCTTGCAGATTGCCCGCACCGTGCAGTCACCCACACGGTTTCTGTCCGGGTTTGGATTGTAGAATTTATGTAGGCTCATTTTTTGCCCTGTCCTTTTCAGCTTTTCTGGCAGCAGCCCTTGCCTTTGCAGCCTGCGCTCTGTCCCACTTGGCAATGGTGATACGCTCGCTTTTGCGCTTGAGTCCGTTTTCTTCGCAGAAATCGTTGTACGCCTTGTTCCGCTTCTGAAGCAGGGCCGCTTGCTTTTGGTATTCCGCCTCTGCAGCCGCCTTTGCCTCGGGCGAGGATGCGTTATCAACGCCGTGCTTGAAGCCCATGCACTTTCTCTTGCTTTCACGGATACGCCGCTCCATAGCCCGCTGGCGCTGCTGTAGCTCGTATTCCTTACGGTTTTCCTCAGAGTCGTAGTGTTCAAAGGGATTTTCCATTCCCTCAAAATATGGTGCGAAATTGTGTCTGCAATTTGCCCCACAAATGCCTGTGACAGAACCATACTCGGTAGATTCTACAAAATCGGGATACCCACTGGTATTTTCCTCTTTGGAAACACCCACTATTGCATTTCCTAAAAATTGTGGGACGGCAAAATCTACATGATAAACTTTCCCTTGCCATTCGTGGTGGGACGGTCTTGCGCCCAGGTGTGAAGATACAATAACCAAGCTATGGCCCATTTCGTCCATTCTCGAAAGCTGGATCTGCGCCGTTGCCTGGGAAACACCGGTGCGAATGCAGCGAAGTGTCGCCGTTTCGATGGTGTCCTTGTGACCGGACGGGTAAATAACTTCCACGCCATCCTTTACAATGTCGTTTATGGCGTCCACATAGGCTTGTTCGTAGCCCATAGCACCAGAGGACACCATTGTATACGCTCTGTCACAAGACCGTATAAAAGCCTGCTGAGAGGCGTCTGCGGTAGTGCGAGTGAAGTTTATCCAATCGCCCATCGTTGCTTCATAGGTGCGCTGCATTAAACGGATCAAATATGGCGATTCATCCAATGGTTTGGGAGAAAGACCTGCCGCTCGGTAGATCTCGTCGTCCCATTCCATAGACTTGACGCCCGCATCCTCCATAGCTTTGGCAATCTCTTCCTGCATCAGCTTGACCTGCTTGGCAATCTCTTTTTCAATATCCTCCCGCAGGTAACCGGCATCCTGCAGCACTTCGATCTGCCACTTGTCCCGGGCTGTGAGTATGTAATTGTCGCCCCGGTCGAGCCGGAGCGCAATTCTCTCAACGATCTGTTTGATAATCTCATCGTGGAGGGTTTCTGCAATGGCTTCTCCGCCTTCGCTTACCCTCAGAAGGTAGTCCGGCGAAAGCATCGAGTTCCCTCCTTTAAGTTATTCGCTGTACTCCACGCCGTAGAGGTCGAACAGCGCACGAACTGCCTCGTCCTTGACGATCTGCTTCTGCTGTCCGTGATTGAGGGCATCGTACATAGTCTGCAATGCGTTCTTGGTTTCGGTCTTAGCCGCTTCTACGGCGGCGGTCAGTTCAGCCTTGGTCATACATCCACCCCCATGTCACGAAGTGCGTTCTGATAGTCCGTCTCGGTTGCCTCCGTGGGGTCACCCTCGATAGGCTCGTCCGTTTCGGTGTACTCTCGGTTCAGTTCAGCCGGGTCGATGGCTTCCTCATAGCGGACACCATCTCGCTCGATCATCATACCCTTGTCGGAGTAGGTGCGGTTCAGCACCACGCCATCCTCACGGGTCTTGTAGTATTCAGTAATTACCATACTTAACACTCCTTATTGGGTAGCCCCACCCACTAGGAGTGGGGCTTTGTGTTATGTGTCAATTTTGTATGTGCCAAGTGGCGAACAAACACCACGCACGAAATCCCAGCCACGCAGGACAATGCAATCATCGTACACATCCACAATGTAGCCTTGGCTTCCTTCGTCGTCGGCTTCCCAAGTTCCATCTGCGGAAACAAGGGTTCTCGGAGACCCCAAAGAGGGAACATGAACCGACTTGAACCCATTTTCATCACTAAAGTTTGCATCCTTGTCGAACTCCTGCGCTTCAAACTTGATATGTGTGTGTCCGTGAAACAGGATAGTGTTGGGGTATTGCTTCATAAGGTTTATGAAGTTAGCCGTCTTGGTCGCACCCCAATAGCCAAAGATGGAATTTTCTCTGGCGAAAGCAGGGTTGCCGCTGTCCTCAACGCCGCCCTCGACATTATCATCAATGTGAGAATGCACGAATACAAAGCATCTTTTGTCTTTGTTGGCTTCCAGCGTTTCGCCCAGCCATGTGAAATCCTCGTCGCTCATAACGGCGGCATCACGGGGCTGCCCGCACAAAATAAACAAGTCATTCCCTTGGGTCACTGTGTAGGACAGTTCGCCATTACCCGTATAGGTTTCCATCTTGTCCAAATTGTTTGTTATTGGCATTCCGTAATAGCTTTCGTGATTACCCATAATTTCATAGACAGGTATGGTGTGCTTGTCGCAGATTTCCTTGTACTTGGCGAACTGCCGTTCATCTAAATAAGCCGTTGAAGCATCGCTTTCGTTAGTTCTTAGATAAAAGCCAGTATTCGTCAAATCTCCACAGGCAACACAGAACGCACACCCTTCTCTTTCAAAGTAGGTCAGTGCATTGTCGAACTTGGTTTCGGGTTTCCACACAACAGATGCAATCGGGTAAAGGTGAATATCGCTTAGGATGCCGAAAGAGTACAGCTTTTCCTTTGAGGGCGGTGTCATCCGCCCCAAAGGAATGCTTGCGACCTTTACGCCGTCTTTATAAACGCCGATTTCCGTTGCGCCGTTGGGGGCTGTGTTCTGTGGTATAAAGTGTTCATACTTGTATGCCATAAAATCACCGCCTTACACTATCGGCTCGTTGATAGTGATAATTACATCATTAGCCGATCCATTCAGCTTACCGCCGATTCTCCAATATTTAATGTCGGATTTGTTGTTGGTAAACTGACCGCCAGTTGTGGAAACCGTGGCGTTAGTAATAGGCTGGGTCGAAAGAGCCGCAAGCTGAGATATAGTGCCTGTGCCATGAGAGCCGTGCAGGGTCTTATCGGATTTATACGGGGCGCAACGATACTCGGCAATTGTACCCGCCAAATCCATGCCCTTAACATAGATAATGTCCCCAGCATTCACTGGACCAATAAAGTTCGACACTGCATAGCCAGTTTTTCCAGTTCTTTGTTCTGCCGCAGAGGAAAGCATACTATCTGCCCACCAATCACTGCTTGTCGGGTCGGCAAGGTTGGTATACGCAGGCTTATCTTCCACCGCCACGGCATTGATAACAATATCGCCCGTTACATTCGGGATATTGATAACGCCATTGTTCACAGTTACGACTTGACCGCCCATTGTTGCATACGCAGAGGAAATCTTATAGCCACTATTGGCGGTGATTGTAGTGGAATAACTGCCGCCATGTACAACCTTGGTGATGTTGTTGCTGATAGTACAGTTCGTAAGCTCTTTGATGACGGAGTAGTAGACATTGCTATCCAGCACCATGTCGCCGATATTCACCACAGTTCCGTTCTCCATCTCATACTTGAGGGTATATGTGCCATCGGCAAGGTCGCCGTTCAGCACAATGGTGTTGTTCTCATCCACATAGCCGAACACATCTCCCTCAACACCCGTACTCTGCGGAATACCAGTACCAACAGGAGAGCCGTTGACAAACAGGTAAATCAGCCCATCGGATGCAATGCCCAAAGATAGCTGGCTACCCAGTTCTGCCAAAATCGCCTGCTTGTCAGCAGGTGTCCAGTAGTCAGTACCACGGGCAGGGGTGTAGCCGTCTTTGCCATTGCTGCCGTCTTTACCAGCCGCACCCTTCAAATTCTTAAATGCGAAGTCAAAAGTTCTCGCAGAAGCAGTACCGCCAGCGGTTACAGTAACAGACGGAGTGCCGATATTGGCATCCACAGTTGCGGTTGCACCAGTAATTGTGGCGTTTGTGCCGTTTGTGCCAGAACTTCCCTTGCTGCCATTCTTAACCGTCACCGTTTTGCCATCGGAGAAAGTGACAACATTGCTCCCGCCATCTGCGGTGCTTTCACTCACAGATTTAACGGTTACAGATGTGCCGTCCTTACCAGCGGCACCGTCATTGCCATCACTGCCCTTGCTACCGTTTTCGATTTCAAAGGTCGATTTTGTTCCATCAGTAAGGGTGACGGTGATAACATTAACACCATCATCCTCTGTGGATTTTGTGGTTTGTTGAATGGATGCGATGCCTACGCCCGGCGTACCAGTACCACTTCCTGCATCGGGCAGGTTGTTCACCGCATCCAGTATTTCTTGCAGTTCAGCATTATTGCTCTGCATTTCTGTGTTGTAACTCATTCATTACACCTCCACCACATACAGCCCCACCAGTTCGGACAGGGCATTGTATACGGGGTTCACGGTGTCACGGTTGCACAGATAGATAACATCGTTCTGCGTGTAATACTTTCCGCTTTTCAATGCCATGTTGCCTTCATAGGGGATCGCATCGTCAATCGTGCCGTCGTGGGTTTCGTTGATTTGCTCCCACAGGCTCGGTGCGTTCACAGGCTGCCAGCCGACTTGTGCGGTGTGTGCTTGCAGGACACGCCACAGCTTGCCGCCGTACTGCACCTTGTGACCGACACCATAGCTTTCACCGCTTGCCCATTCGGGGTAGAAAGAGCGCATCCGTAAGGCGGTATTATCGTCCACAGCCAAAGAGTTGATTTGCTGGGCAATCAGCATTTTGTTTATGTCAGCTTGTGACAGAGGGCGCATATCTCTCTTGACTGTCCACTTCTTCACGATTGCGCTGTCCGTCTGCACCCACTTGGAAGATTTGATGAAACCTTCCTTGTTCTCGGGTTCTGCCTGTTCCTCGATGGGAAGGTATCCAGCGGATAGGATTTCTTCGTGGGTGGGGTTTCTCTTAAACCGACCATTTAACACGCTCATTCCGTTGGGGAAGATAACGCACTTGGTCAGCTTGCCGTTGATAAGTTTTGCATATTCCATTTCGTTGTCCTCCTTTATGTTGTGGGCGGTGTGTATTCTGCGGTATAGAATCGATAAACAGTGCCACCTACGCTCACATATGCAACGTAGCCATAACCAATCGCATCTGTCGCAGACGCATATATTGCGTAATAATATCCACCATTGTCATACAATAGAATTTGTTGGCTGCGGTTCAGTAGTTTTGCAACGTCTGTCACAGTTGCCATAATCAAGCATTGAGCATCTACAAAAAGACGATTAGTACCCGCATCGTCCTCGCCTAGAAAAAACGCATTTCCACCGGAAATATACTTCTCGTCAATCTTTATAATAGTTTGCAAAGAAATACCAATACTTCTTACAACATCCTCTTGTGCGTTTATGTCGGCAATCTGAATAACTCCGTCCATTATCATGGCAAAAAATGGCTCTCCGTTGTCAATTCCCCAAGAAGGCATACTGCCAAAAACAGGGAATCCTTGAAAATCAATAATTTCACACGCATAGCCAACGCCGTCCCATGTAACATCCAATGTGTCACCAATAGAGGGCGTTCGGCTGATCTCTAGGATTGCAGCGCAACCCATATCAGGGTCGAAAACGAACTCAATGTCACTAAGCGGAAAAATTTCCGCCACTTCATCCCCAAACGGCTTATTCTTAATAAAATCAGCCGCAGTTTCGTCTGTCTGATTCCAGTCGGATTGGACGGAAGCGCCGCCGCCAGATTTCATTCTGCCGACAATCGGCTCTCCAGTAGCATCATGTGCAGTTTCACCTTCCGCAAGGGTATCGGGTGTTACAGAATCACCCGTCAAATCCATAAGAACTTCGCCATTGGCAAGTTCCACTTTACTAACTGCCATAAGCAGGCACCTCCTTAACCGATGGTTACAGTCTTGCCGCCAGCAGAATTATCGGTAATAGATACGGAAATAGCCGCAACAGTCACCTGGGACAGATGGGTATAGCCACTAGCAGGGAGAACTACCTGCTGTTCAAAGGAAGGGGTCACTTCCTTGCTCTGGGACTTTACATCCTCGGAGCCGGACATCGTACCCGTAACGCCCAGCACAGTAACGCCCTCACGGATATTCTCGGCGATGATTTTCGCCTGTTCGGTGCTGTCAATCTGCACAGTACCAGAGCCATCGTGATAACCCTGCGGCACAGTATACTTGCCAGCCTTGGTGCTAATCTTGCCTGCGACAGCACCGTTGTTCTTCATAGCACCAGTTTTCTTAACGCCCTTTACATAGGCGGTCTTGCCGGACAGAATTTCGCTGTCGGCAGCATTAGCATCCTGGGTGTCTGCATCAAAGGTACAAGTACCAGTCATGACCTCACCGTCTGCACCGTGGGCGGTATAGCCTTTCAGCAGCTTATCTTCTTTGACGGTATCGGCGGTCAAGTCCATCAGAACTTCGCCATTGCCAAGAACAATTTTTGAATTTGCCATAGTTTACACCTCATTTGCAATAAATACGGTTGTTCCACCGCTTGTGTTACTTACTCGAATGATGGGGATTGCGTTAATCTGAACATCATCACGCAGATACTTGTCCTTTGTTTCAAGAACCTGTGCATCAAAGGCAGGGGTAACATCATATTTACCCTCGTAGTCCTTCACATCTGGCACGGCTGCTTTGTTCTGTAAGGCAGTTTTAATCTGCTCAATAAGCGCATCCTGTGTAGAAAGTTCGGGTTCAAGGCTGAAAGAGCCTGTTACAATCTTTCCTTCACCGTCAAGCAGTTCCTTGCCAGCCATCAAATCTTCTGCTGTGCCGGGATTGCTTAGTTCCGGCAAATCGATCTTCAAAAGCACAGCGTCCTGAACAACCATATCAACCGGCTTTTCTTTTTTTGCTTCTGCGCTGATGCTCTCTTGCGTTATCTCAAAGCGGATCATATCCGGACTCCTTCAAAAACTGCTCAACCGGCACGGTATTGACATTGCTTGCGTCCGGATCTCCGTATTCGTTTACAAAGGCAAACTGTAGGTCTACATTTCCTTTGCGAAGCTTCATTGCGTCTTTATACGGAACAATCACAAGCATCTCTGTAGGAGAGACCACTTCAGGAGCATAACAACCAAAAAATCCTATTTGCTTTACATAAAACTCAATATTGCTAAGTTTGGTCAGGTCAACCCCATCAACAGAAATTTTAAGTCGATTTTGAATTTTCTCTCTCATCGGTTATTCCTCCCGGCCAAACAAAGTGGGCTGCTTGGGCGCTGCCTCCTCGACCATTGCCTTGGCGTCCTCCTCGCTCATTCCCTCGAACTTGACGAAGAACATCCAAGCAGGTACTTTCCCCGCCTGAACATAGCCCCACCACCGGGCACGATCTTCTTCCCGGTTATAGGTGATGTCGCCGAAGTCATATACAACCTCATACACTCCCGCAGGTGCGAAGCCGTACAAATCTGCCATCACAGACAGCGCATAGATCAGGCCGCTTACGCAGCCTTCCAATTTGTCCCGGACATCCTTGATCAGCTGAATGGTTCTCTGCTGGTCTGCCTCGACCTGTGTGGCCGTCTGGATGCCGCCACTTTCGTTGAATACAAAGTGTCCATTGGAGAAGCCTGCCTTGTAGCCGATCTGGTTTAGCAGGGCGTCCAAGCCCTTCAGACGCATTTCTGTGTTGAGCTGAGGGTTGATTTCCTGGTAGAGGGTTTCCTTTCCGTCGCCCTGCACATTCTTAACCGTCCGGGGCAGCTTCATCATATCCCGGCGATGCTCAAATGCGGCGGCGCTCTTTACCACACGGCCGCCAGTAGGCAGCAGAGTATCGCTGTCCAGCAATACAGTTCTGCTACTGTCGAAGATCTCTTCTGCATTTCTGGAGTAGGCAATATCCAAATCACGCAGCTCCTGCACAGCTTCGGAGAAGATCGGCAAGCCGCAGGGAGAAGCCATATCGATATTGTTTGCCTGGGGCGTGCGAAACCCACCAAACAGCATCCCGTCCACATTGTCGATGTATACATCTTCCGCCAGGCCAGCCCAGGGGCTCAAGGAAATATCAATCTGCTTGTTAGTATCATCGGCGTGCGTACCAACATAGCATTTATTGGTGATGGCGTACTGCTTTCCCTCAAAGCGGTGGTATTCCAAAAGGGTATACCAATCGTCACCAATCTTTTTCCAGTTGTGGAAAACCACACCGGTGATCTTGCCGTCGGTCTCCGCCGTTACTTCAAATTCTTCCGGTGTGTACATTCGCACGGTTTCGCCGTCCGGCTTCAGAATGATCGTACCGTAAGCGCAGCCGTATTCAACCCATTCCCGCAGCTGGTAGTAGATTCGTTCCACCTGCTCCTGAAGCCACTCAGCACGAGCAGATCCGTCTACCGTAATACTGGTGGCCAACATTGCCAGCCGGGCCACTTCGCTGCAAACAGACTTTGCAAAGTTAACGGTGTCAATATGGTCGTCCTCGCTGATCCAGCTGGGATTGCCCTGGTATATACTAACGCATTCCTGCACCCACTCCTCCATTTGTGCGGAGCAGATGGGTGCTATGTCAAATTCTTCTTTTGCTTTCTTTTTCAAAAGCATGGTAACCCACCCCTTTACGGTTGATAAAATACTCATGCGCTGCTACCTCTCCGGTTAAAGTGCTGCTCGTACGCATATCGCAGAGCGGAAATGGCGTGGTCGTTTGCGTCCGGGTATCCGCTGATCACATTGCCGTCCTTGTCCCGGTCGTATTCGTAGTTAGAAATCTCCTGGTAGGCGTAGGGCGTTCTGTGGGGGTCTATGACAATCGTCCTGGACTGTAACCACTTGAAGCCATATTCTACAGAGCCCGGGCCTTTCACCGCTCCACGGGCAGGCAGGCCGGCGTCACGGTAATCGTTGACGGACTTAGGCTCTGCGCTATCGCAGGTTATGGTGTAATCGGAATACCCATGCTCAGCGATCCAGGCAGCCGTCTGGGCGTTGCTCCACTTGTTTACATACAGTTCGTCCAGAAGATATATCTTCTCTCTGGCAGAGTCGTAGTACGTACGCAAAAAAGCGAATTGATCCGGATACCAACCAAAGTCAACACCTTGGTATATCCGATCCATTCGCTTGATCTCCTCGTCCGTAATTGTGCGGACTTCCAGATATTCAAATACATTGCCGCCGTCGCCATTGGGCACACCCATATATTCGTGCTGATAGGCTTCCGGGTTAACTTCCTTTAAGTGTTCGGCATCTTCTATAAATTTGGTGCCCAGCCAATCCGGCGGGACGTCCAAATAAGTAGATTTGTGAATGACCCGCTTGTCGTTCGGGATCAACTTCTCCCTATTTACCCAGGACGCTTTGCTCTTGGGCGGGTTATAACTAGAGAAGTCATACGACTCCATACCGCCACGAAGCACGGACTGGTTGGTGGAACGTTCCTGCGCCGGGCCCTTCATCTGGTCTTTTTCTTCTTTCCACAGGATGCCGATATGGCCGAATGGAACCTTAATGCCCTTCAGCTTGGTTTCGTCGTCTAACCCTCGGAAGTAAATGGTCTGGCCGGTCTTCTTGTACACAATCTCCAGGGGGCTTGTCTTGAAACTAAATTCATCGTTTAGTCCCAAGATGTTGATAGCCCATTTCATCTGGTTATAAACGGAGTCCTTCAGCGTGTTTGCCACCTGGCGGGTGATGCAGGCGTGCATCTGGGGATTATTCTTGATCAGCTCGACGATCTTCAGCGAGATAAAGGAGGACTTTAGGCCGCCACGGCCACCTTCTAGGACATAGGCAATATTGGGCTTTATTTCTCTGTTTAGATCCACAAATGCTCTGCCAATGACGCGGGCAGGCAGCTCATAGGGTCTGTCATCTTCTGCGTGCTTGTCCACCGGCGTGAATTTGTCGATCAGAGTGCCCATCGCCGTCGTGATCTGTGACGGAGTAGCGGCCTCCAGCTTCTCCCTGCTGTTCAGCACATCCAGCCCCTTGGTGATGATCTCGTTGACAACATTGCGCTGGCTTTCCATATGTGCCAGGATGCTCTTGGAGTTTTCTTCTTTTTTCTGCGCAAATTTTTTCGCACTATGTTCATCGGCTTTTACGAGATTTCTCACCGTCGTGTCCGACACCTTGTGCTTTCTCGCCGTCGCGCTATAGCTACCCGACTCGATATAGTCAGCTATGATCTTTTTCTTCTGCTTATCGGTCAGCTTTGCAGCCATAACACCACCTCTCTTTTGCGTGTCCCCATTACCCACCCTCCGGCTTATGCTATACCGGAACCCAGGATTAAGCATAAACAAAAGAGGTACGGAGAAATCCGTACCTCTTTATCGATGATACCAATATAGCACATTTTATTGGCTTTTTCGTGTAATGTTCACAACAGGTCAAACAAACGCCCGCCATTATCCTGAAGAACTTGATATATGCCCTTGGAAAACATTTCAACGATTTCTTCCTCGTTTTCAATTTCCATCCCAGCGTGTTCTCGAATGCCGTGAAGAATTTCGTGCCATAGAGTTACGCACCGACGCTGATGCTCGACGCCATCGTTTTCTGACAATGTTATGGTGCTATTATCATAGCTTATGGCGCCATAACAAAGCTGATTACCCACGCGAACATTTCTGTCGTACTTGATTGCATATTCAACCCCGCCGATCCTTATGCTTTCAGGTATTTTCATTTTCCCTCCTGATCCATCAGACCATAGTTTTTGGCCACAAGACGAATAAAGTCACCGTGCATCTGCTTGCCCCGATCCGGGCTATATCCAGCTCTCATAGCCGCCCCTTCAACGGTGTGGCTTCTCTTCCAATAAACCAACTCAATGATCCGGAGCCTTTGCGATCCGTTGCTCATCGTTTTTGTCATCTCGATGGCTCTGCGTACAGATTCGTACTCTCGCTGCTTTGTGTACGGAAGTTCTCGGACGGCGATGTTCTCTGTTCCTCTGGAGATGCCACCGGAGCCAGGCATACCGCTCATACCAGCGGTTAGGGATTGTCTGTGCAGTTCCTCGTATTCTTTTTTAAGTTCCGGATATGCGCGGACCACTCCGCGAATGTATCCCCACCACTTGTATCTCGGCTTGCTCATTTGCACTTCTCCTTTGCCGCAGCCCGTGCAGCTTTCCTCTTTTCCTCGTGGCGTCTGTCAGCCTTGCGGCGATTCTCCTTGTTCTGCGCTTCTCGGCACTCCTCGCAGCAAAAATGGTGGTTCTCAGGCGTAGGCGCGAACTCCTTACCGCAATAGCGGCAGAGTTTCCTTGTAGAGGCCTTCTTCTTTTCCCGATACTGACGATCTCTCTCTGCCTTGCGTTTCTGCTGCTCAACAGACAATGCCCTGCGCTCTTTCGCCTTTCTTTTCTTGACCTTTTTGTCCGTAATTTTCACGGTGCATCCGGTGCCGGGAGGGCATGGTCTGCGCTTTCCTGCAATGAATATGTAGTTGCACATCGGTATGTTATGCGCACTGCTCGCATACACGCACCCGGCACAGGGGTGAACACTAGACATTTCCCTCACCTCCGACACGATGGAAGTATTCCATCTCGCTGATTTCGGTCCAACCGCCCAGTGCCTCTTTGAAGAACCGCTCGATGGAATCCTTTTCTCCATCAGGTTTCCGCACATACCAGATGCCCATGGTATCAAAGTCACCGTTCTTGGGGTCGCTCAACCCCTCGGTGCAGAACACCACCATAGACTTCGATGCCGGGAAGTACGGCATTGTGATGGGATATTTCTCATGGATCAGACGGCTGACAAATCCGTTGTGCCAGCCCGGCGCGTCCGGATCGTCACGGTTCACGCAGCGGCAGCGGTCAATGTCGTGATATTCCACTGTTCCATCGGCGTACACATCCTTGAACAACGAACTCATACGGAGGCACTGGTAGGAACGCATTCCCCGATTGCGATACACCACTTCGCTCCATACCTCCGGGGTGTCCTCAATGGGGGTAAGCGGCTTGCCGTCAATCAACCGGTTCAGAATGTTCTTGGTAAACCCGATGCTCATACCGCTGTGCCCATCGGCCATAAGACTTTGAAACGCCTTGTATGCGCTCTCATAACAAGCGCAGCCATAATCCCACTCGCCCTCAGGCACATCGCCCCGCTCACGCCTGCAGGCGATTTCAATTTCTCGCTTTGCCCATTCGGTCATACGCATAGCTATTCTCCTTTCCTTTCCACAACATAAATCCCCGCTTCCGTGCCCTCCATATCAGCGCCGCAGGTCGGGCAGTAGTCCATGAAATACTCCATCCTCGGTGGGTCACAATCCAGATGCTCCCACAGCTCCTCGCCCATCGGCATCATGCCACAGGCGGTGCAGTGGTTGTCCTCCCACCGCCCCTTGCGCTCCTCCTTGTGATGCTCACAGCTTTTCACGCCACCAGTGGCGATGTACTTGGAGCAGACGATCTTGTGAATACAGTTATTGCACATGGCTACACCTCTTGTTCATTTTTTCAGAAACGGATTGTCGCTCTTGCGCTCAATGGAGTTGCAACGGCGGGTTCCCAGCATATTGGCCGTCAGTCTTGATAGGCATTTCTTTCGAGCCACATCTTTTTCGGACAGCCACACCTCGTGAAGCCTGCACCAGTATGCTGGATCTTTGCACACTTTGCCATCAATCCCCATCCAAGGATTTGCGTGATCTGCCTTTAGCTTTGCGTTTTTCTTTTTCCACTCAGCGAAATCCATTGTCGCTCCTACTTAACACAAAATCGTCCCAGATGGCTCACAGCAATCGTCCATCGGCTCACAGTAGCCTTCCTTCGGCACAAAGCAAGCCAGGGTCTTGATGTCATACAAAGAAGCCTTGCATAAGTAGCCCTCTCCACCATCTAAAAGCGGTGTTTTCTCTGCCATCATGCAGTTGCGGCACTCGGCGCTTTTGTTTACCCTCAGCTTCTTCAAATCAGGTTCAACATATTTGTGGATAATTACATCTTTCATACTCAATCCCCCTCCGAAGGCTGTTTGAGCCATTTCTCGATTCTGCCTACTGAATTGGGCAAAGAATTATTCAAACCTTTTGCGCTCCCAAAGGCATCAATGCGGAATCGCATCAGCAACGATGCCAACTCCTCATCGGTCATAGCCCGGATGCGGTCTGCGTTCTTGGGCACCATTTTTCCGGGGTCGGCAATATGGTTCTGCACTGTCGCAGGTGGTGTATATTTAGGGTTTGGCTGCTTATCGCTAGATGTTTTTAAGGAAAATCTCATACTCATTCTCCTTTCGGCGGCTTGGACAGCTTTGCACCACAATTCTGGCAGTAGTTCGGCAACAAATCTGGGTCATCTGTCCCATCGTCAATGCAGTAATTGCACTCCGAACAGTACCAAACATCGTAAACCAGTTCGCCATCTGCATAGCCATCTGCTTCGCCTACCCACACGCCCTCCTTCTGGATGGTTACTCCGTTTGCGATAAGGTCATCCGCCGTATGCGGTGCGGTCAGCAACCCCCGCTTGCTGTATTGTTCATCAAAAGAGTTGTTCAGCAACTCAATCAGCTTTTCTCTCATTGGTTCTCCTCCATTCCATCAAAGGTGTGGTCTTTCTTCCATCGTCTGCACCAGCCCTCAAAGCATTCGATGTAGCCGATGCGGTGTCCGTCAATGGCGCAATGGCACTCGACATTGCCCTTTTCGTCCTTGGTGCGAATATCGTTTCCGCAGTTGCAACAGCATCTTTTTCGGTCAGCCATTGTCAGTTCCTCCCTCTGCCCAATACTTCACCAGTTCATCCGTTGTCATTGCGTTCAGCTTCCCAGCTTCCTTCTTGTCGATGAAGTGACCCTTCTTTACCCGGAAGTCCGGCTCAAACTGCTTGCAGTGCCTCTGTTTGAAAGGGTTCTCCACATGGTTCGACACGGGTCGGTATGCATCGCAAAAACGCTTTGATGCGTTGATGCGTTCGGCTTCTTCTTTCGTCTTTGCGCATATCGTGATGCCGTGCATACAATTCCAACAGCACTTATACATTGTCAGTTCTCCTTTCGGGGCAGTTTCGTTTCCTTGCCATCAACAAGGTCATCAGTACAAAGTTGATATGCAAACATCTCCAGATTGCCAGTGCTGCCATGCTGAACGCCACTCAAAAAGGCACAGATTACACCATCTGGAATTTCAAGAGTTATTTTCATTGTCAGTTCTCCTTTCTCCGTAGGAACAGAAATCGTCCGGTTCCATCCACACACTATACGATCCGTGTCTTTCTTCGTGTTCGCCACGTTCACTATGCAGCTTGCAAAAAACGGTTCCATCTTCGTATAGCCCTGAGTGCTTGCAACCCTTACAACGGACAACGGGAACGGCATCCACGGTGGGGGCTTCAGCGATCCTTTTTAACAGTTCATCAAGGCTTGTCATAGGGTCGCTTCCATTCACATAGAACACGCCGTTCGGAAGCAACGCATTGGCATCAATCAATCTAGGCACTCAAATTCCTCCTTTTCGGTTTCCGTCTGCTAACGGATAAGGTCATAATTTCTTCGACACCCCAACCCCGGTAATAACGATTTTTCAAAGTGCTTGCACTCACGCCCAATTCCTCTGCCCACTGGTGAACGCTCTTTCTCTCTCCGTTCCATTCGATAAAGAGAGTATTACGGCGATTGTTCGCCTGTTGCTTTGGTGTAGCCCAAGTGCAGTTCTCCGGGCAGTAATTGCCGTTCACATCCTTGCGTTCAAGGGTCAATCCCTTTTGAAATCCGCTTTCTTTTGCCCATGCTCCAAAGGCTTCAATGTTGTGCCATTCTTCACATACCGAAATCCCTCTGCCGCCGTACATATCGAAATTCGCTGCTGTTTCTCGGTAGCATCTGTCCATCATAGACTTGTAGCTTCCGTGCCACGGCTGTTTATATGCCGGAATCAATCTCTGTTCAGTTGCCATCTTTACCTCCTCCGGCGTTTTGCCGCTTTCGTAACGCCTCTCGTTTTCTGATCCCGAATGCCGAGTTGGATGTCCTGCTGCTTTCTGTACTCTTCTTTCCGAAGATCCTCGATCAGCTTTTCTGCTATGCGGTCCGGGCAATGATCGTGGCATCCGGGGTATCTCTTGGGCGGAACACATCCGTTACAGCACGGTTTTTCCATGATCTTTGCCCTCCTTGGGCGAGAAATAGTCCTTGGCCTTCTTTGCTGTTAGCGGGTTGCCGTCATCGTCCAGGTATCCGCGAACCTCTCCGTCAACGATAACAAATCCGATGTTTTGCAGATAGTCCAGGAGAAACTGAATGCCCTCATCTTTGTATCTGGCCGCCAGCTCGTCCACTCTGACAGAAATTCGCTCCTGGCGTTCCTTGCCAAAACCAAACTCGTCATTCATTGCGACAGCTGCGCAGATCATTGCTACCTGTACAGCCTGGATGGCGTGGGTTTTCAGCTCTGTGTCAATTTTGTTGGCGCCTTGGATCGTGAAAAGCTCACCGGAGATGGGCATACCCATCAGCTCCATACGCCGTTTAGCGTGAGCCATCTCCAGTATGGGGTCTTCGTAAAATGCATCGTTGATTCGCTTAAAGTGAAGGGCATATTTCACGAGGCGCTTATAGCCGATGCCCTCCATCTCGTGAAGAGCGACGGCGTTACAGAACATCGCCACTTTGGCGGCCTGCTCTCGCTCGTGAACGATCATCGCCTGTTTTTTCATCTGCATCCGCTGCGCATAAGGGATGTCGCTGCGGCTAAGTATTCCTTTTCTTTTTGCCATTTTTATTCCTCCTCGACGAGGTCAAAAATATCCATCTGCCCCGGCATGATGTCATACTCCATCCACCAGTTGAAAACATCTTCCGGTGTCTGCCAGTCAACAAACATTCCTCTATTCGATCGTTCAGTCAGCAGGTTTCTAAAAGCCAAGAGGTACAATCCTTTGTACTTAGGCCACCTAGAAAACTCTTGCTCTCTGCCCTTCGTTCCGGCCATAGGGCAGCCCACACAGCCAACCCGGCACCAGCCTTCTGCATACAGAGGATTCACAGGAGCCTTGGCATCCTCCAAGAATTGCCACACATCATCGTCTTTCCAGTCCACGATTGGATTGACCACTCTTTTGGCCTTCAAGCGGCAGTTCTCAAACAGCATCCGCTTATCATCGTTGTCATTGTTGAGGATGATGCGCCGTTCCTTGTCTTGGGAACTTTTTTCGTAAATTCCCCGGCTGTTTTTTCTGTTGGTGGATTCTGCCCACCGAACACCGGTCGTAATGAACCTTCCTGCACCGCCAGTCTCCTTCAGCACAGAGCAGCAGTATCGGACTAACCGTGTCGGTGGCATCAGCTTCTGTGGGATCAGGCTCCACATGGACACCCGCTGGCCCTTGTAGGTCGGCATATTGATGGTGTACTGGATGCCAAGCTCCTCAAAGCGCTTTGCCTCCTGCCGTACAAAGCGGACGGTCTCCGGTGCATCTGCCGTTGTGTGATTGTGCATGATCTCAAAGGGAATGCCAGCCATAAGCGCAAGCTCCTTGCACACCTGGCTATCCTTACCACCGGAATCGGTGATCACCAGAGGCAGGCCGTAGTGCTGCAGGCTCATTTCAGAGGCAGCTTTCAACCGTTCAATTGCAATATTTTCAAGGTCTCCCATACTCCCCCCTAATCGTTCAAACCCATATACCACTCAGCAACGAATCCCTCGCAGAGAGTGTCGCTGTTTATGTCGAAGTAATATTCTTCCTCTTTCGTCCACGGCTTGTTTCCCATCACGCATACCTCTTCGCCCTTTCTACGCAGTCAGGGCAGTAAATATCGCCAGCAATCTCGTAATATGGCTCGTCCTCGGGTATGTACCCGCCGCAAGCATCGCAACGCAAACCAGGTTGCAGGGAATGCGGGTAACCGGTTTCCAAGGCTCTAGCAACATCGGGGTGATCCGGAAAATCGTGCATATTTACTCCTCCATCATTCTCAGGATTGCCGCCACCTCATCCTCATGCAGCTTACGGGGACCAGTTGCAGATTCCTCTGTTGCCACCTGATCCTCCCACCGTTTCCCGTTCAGCCAGGTAGCGGGATAGGGAATAAACTGGCCGTTGTCCTTTGTCCACTGGGCTGACTTCTTCTGCCTATCAATGGCAGACAAAAGGGTGTCCAGTGGCACTGACACTTTTGCAAATGCCTTCCTGGCATTTTCCTTACCCTCTTTTCTTGGGTATCTATTCCAAAATGCGTCAAACTCGTCCTCTCGCGCACGCGAGATAGTTCTGGATTCTGGATTCTGGATTATGGATTCTGGATTCTGGATTACGGGAGCATTCTGCGGCAACTCGCCGCAAGTTGCGGCAACTTGATTGCCAGTGCTATTCCCCACGGGCGCAGGACATTTGGAAATCTTAGAACGCACCCTCTGGTGCTGCTCCCAATTCGGGAAGTACAGGTAGGG
>JAGBVD010000099.1 GCA_017630495.1 Oscillospiraceae bacterium | reverse complement strand
TTGCCGTAAGTATTGGGGAACAGTGCCTTGATCTTTTCCTGATCCGCAACACTCTGGGTTGCGTCACCGTTCTTTACACAGATTTCAGAAACGCCGTTTCTCAGCATACCGGGCAGCTTGGGCTGGTACTGATAACGAGCGATCTGCAGAGGGGATATTTTCATAATAAACACTCCTAGTTCTCATTTTTATATTCCTCGACGATTATAATCCATCCCAAGAGAAAAGTAAATAACATTTCGGTATTTTTATTGAAAATTTCCTATTGAAATGCGTGATTTCTGTGTTATAATGATAGATGTGAAAATTGGGTCTACCCCGTTAAGAAAGGATACATACACTATGGCTCTTGTAACTACAACCGAAATGTTTAAGAAAGCTTACAACGGCGGCTACGCCATCGGCGCTTTCAACGTCAACAACATGGAAATCGTTCAGGCGATCACCGAGGCTTGCCGGGAAGAAAATGCTCCCGTCATCCTGCAGGTGTCCAAGGGCGCCCGTGCTTACGCTAACCACACTTACCTGGTTAAGCTGGTAGAGGCTGCTGTTCTGGAGTGCCCTGACATTCCCGTTGCTCTGCACCTGGACCACGGCGACAGCTTTGAGACCTGCAAGTCCTGCATCGACGGCGGCTTCACCTCCGTTATGATCGACGCTTCCTCCAAGTCCTTTGAGGAGAACATCGCTATCACCAAGAAGGTTGTTGAGTACGCTCACGACCACGGTGTTGTTGTTGAGGCTGAGCTGGGCTCTCTGGCCGGCATCGAAGACGAGGTCAATGTTGCTGCAGAGGCTGCTTCCTACACCCGTCCCGAAGAGGTTGAGGAATTCGTAACCCGTACCGGTTGTGACTCCCTGGCCATCGCCATCGGCACCAGCCACGGCGCATATAAGTTCACCCCCGAGCAGTGCACTGTCAACGAGCAGGGCATCCTGGTTCCCCCCGCTCTGCGTTTCGACGTTCTGGAAGAAGTCACCAAGCGTCTGCCCGGCTTCCCCATCGTTCTGCACGGCTCTTCCTCCGTTCCCCAGGAATACGTTGCTATGGTCAATGCCAACGGCGGCAAGATGCCCAATGCTATCGGTGTTCCCGAAGAGCAGCTGCGTAAGGCAGCAGCCCTGTCCGTCTGCAAGATCAACATCGACTCCGACCTGCGTCTTGCAATGACCGGCACCATCCGTAAGTTCTTCAACGACGAGCCCTCCAAGTTCGATCCTCGTGAATACCTGAAGCCCGCTCGTGCCAACATCAAGGAGATCGTTCGCCACAAGCTGATCAACGTTCTTGGCTGCGCCGGCAAGGCATAATCACGGTGCTACCTGCATTTAAAAAGAAAGGGTCCTGAATTATGAAAAAGTCTGAACGCGTTATTAGAATCGTTAACATTGCCTGTGCTGTTCTTATGCTCGCTTTGATCGTCTGTCAGTTTCTTCCCTTCTGGACGACCAATGACGGCGCTTCCGCTTCCGTACAGCAGATGTGCTGGTTCCCCACCCGGGATAATCAGAAGGTCGTACAGAAATACTTCCAGCAAGAACTGGGCAAGGACGTTTATGGCATGACCGCTCAAAATCGTTCCATCAATGAGCTTGTTGTTCCTGCTTTGGGTGTTCTGGGCTTCGGTCTTCTGGGCATCTACTTCTGCGTTAAAAAGTCCAACAAGCCCATTCACGGCATCTGGGCTCTGGCCTGTGGTCTTTTCTGCGCGATTGGTTATCTGATCATCCCTCCCTATGCGCTGGGCGCCGGCTGGCTCATCCACGTGGCTCTGGGCGGTGTGATCTCTGCATTGTCCATCGTGCTGATGGTCTATTGGGTCATTGATGTAATCCACTGGTTCAAGGGTTAATTCTACATAGTCTTTTGGGACGCTTTCAAAAGAAAGCGTCCCATTTTTATCTTGTAAATCCTTAAAAAATGTGGTAAACTAAACCAGCTGTATAAACTATTTGTCAATTGGAGGCAACTATGCGCTTTCATAGCTTTCCGTAGCTTTCCCACCAAAAATAAACATTAAAATTTTGGAGGAAATGTTATGTCAACCTTACAACAAGAAATCAGCCGCCGCCGGACCTTTGCCATCATCTCCCACCCCGACGCCGGTAAAACCACATTAACTGAAAAATTCCTGCTTTACGGCGGTGCTATCGCCCAGGCCGGTGTGGTCAAAGGCAAAAAGAATTCCCGGGCCGCCACCTCCGACTGGATGGAAATTGAAAAGCAGCGTGGTATCTCTGTTACCTCTTCGGTTATGCAGTTCCAGTACGACGGCTTCTGCATCAACATTCTGGACACCCCCGGCCACCAGGACTTTTCCGAGGATACCTACCGTACACTGATGGCGGCAGATGCCGCGGTGATGGTTATCGACGGTGCAAAGGGTGTCGAGCCCCAGACCAGAAAGCTTTTCAAGGTCTGCGCCATGCGGCACATCCCCATCTTTACTTTTGTCAACAAGATGGACCGGGAGACCCAGGACCCCTTTGATCTGCTGGACGAAGTAGAACGGGAGCTGGGCATTGAAACCTATGCTATGAACTGGCCCATTGGCTGTGGCAAGGACTTCCAGGGCGTGTACGACCGGGAAAACAGTCAGCTTTTGTTCTTCTCCGGCATTAACGGCAAGGCCAAGGCCGACAAGCTGGCCGTTGATCTGTATGACAGCCAGGTGGCGAGCCTCCTGGACAGCGAGAAGAAGCATCAGCAGCTGATCGATGATGTGGAGCTGCTGTCCGCAGGCCGGGAAATGGATATTGATGCAGTGCGAAACGGCACACTCAGTCCTGTGTTCTTCGGCTCTGCCTTGACCAATTTCGGCATTGAACCGTTTTTGGAGGCATTTTTGAAGCTGACACCGCCTCCTATGTCCCGGACAGCGGACTGCGGCCTTGTGGATGCTTTCTCCCCGGACTTTTCCGCTTTCGTGTTCAAGATTCAAGCCAATATGAACAAGGCACACCGGGACCGGCTGGCCTTTATGCGCATTTGCTCCGGCAAGTTCCAGCGGGATACGGAATATTACCATATGCAAGGCGGCAAAAAGATGCGCCTTTCCCAGCCCCAGCAGCTGATGGCTGCCGAGCGGGAAATCGTGGAGGAAGCCTACGCCGGCGACGTGATCGGTGTGTTCGATCCGGGCATTTTCGCCATTGGCGACACCATTACCGTTCCTTCCAAGAAATTCCTGTACTCCGGCATCCCCACCTTCGCCCCGGAGCATTTCTCCCGGGTGTCCGCCAAGGACTCTATGAAGCGCAAGCAGTTCGTTAAGGGAACAGAGCAGATCGCCCAGGAAGGTGCCATCCAGATTTTCAAGGTGCCCAACTCCGGTATGGAAGAAGTGATCGTGGGCGTTGTAGGCACCCTGCAGTTTGATGTGTTCCAGTACCGTATGAAAAATGAGTACGGTGTGGATCTGCGGATGGAGGGTCTTCCCTACGAGGAGATCCGGCTCATTGACAGCTACAGCGGCGATCTTTCCGATTTGAATCTGGGCAGTGATGCAGAGCTTTTGGAAGATTACCGTGGCAGAAACCTGCTGGTATTCTCCAGCTTCTGGGCCATTGACTTTACCATCAAGCGAAACCCCGGCCTGGTGCTGAAGGAAATCGTGGTAGAAGAAGGATAATGAAAAACCCCAACCTTTACAGGTTGGGGTTTTTATTAGAATTGGGTGGGCTCGATATGCCAGATCTCCTGGGCGTACTGACGAATGGTACGGTCGGAGGAGAACTTGGCGCCGCTGGCCACATTGATCAGGCACTTTCTGCCGAAGGCCAATCTGTCTGCATAATCCCGGTTGGCCTGGAGCTTTGCTTCCAGATAGGATTCATAGTCCATCAGCAGGAAGTAGTGGTCTGCTCTGTGCCAATGGGTGCCGTCCAAAAGGGCGTGATACAGCTCTCTCTGGTCATCATCGGTGGGCACTGTGCCGTCTACCAAGGTATCGATGGCCCGACGCAGCCGAGGATTGTTATCGTAAATGCCACGGGGATAGTAGTCATTCCGGCGGTCATTGATCTCCTGCACGGTAGCGCCGAAGATATAGTTGTTTTCCATACCGGCTTCCTTCACGATCTCCACATTGGCGCCGTCCAAAGTACCCAGGGTCACTGCGCCGTTGAGCATCAGCTTCATATTGCCGGTGCCGGAAGCCTCTGTGCCGGCAGGAGAGATCTGCTCGGAAATATCCGCAGCAGGAATGATATGCTCGGCATAAGAGCAGTTGTAGTTCTGCACAAAGACCACCTTCAGCTTATCCTGCATATCCGGATCGTTGTTGATCATCCGGGCAAGGCGGTTGATATAGCGAATAATGGCTTTTGCCCGAGCATAGCCGGGGGCGGATTTCGCGCCAAACAGATACACAGTCGGCTGGAAGTCGGTCAGGCTGCCGTCCTTCAGGCGGAAGTAAATATCAGCAATGCTGATGGCGTTAAGCAGCTGCCGCTTATACTCGTGCAAACGCTTAACCTGCACATCAAATACAAAGTCCGGATTCAGCTTCACGCCTTCCTTTTCATAGACGACCTTGCAAAGCTGCTCCTTCTTCTGGCGCTTTACGGAGTTGAACTGACGGACCATATCATCATCGATCATGGGCTTAAGCTTGGTCAGACGGTCCAGATCGCCCAGGAAATCGCCGCCAATGCGGTATTTGATCAGCTGGGTCAGCTCCGGGTTACACAGGCCCATCCAACGACGGGGGGTAACACCGTTGGTCTTGTTCTGGAAACGCTCCGGGAACACCTGATACCAATCCTTGAAGCAATCGTCCTTCAAGATCTGGGAGTGGATCTCCGCCACGCCGTTGACATAGGTGCCTACATAGACACTCAAATTGGCCATATGGGCGGTGTTATCCCGGATGATGAACAGACCGGGATGCTCCTGCTTCAGCTTCCAGTCAATGCGCTCGATGATCTCCACGATCTCCGGCACAACGCTGCGCAGCAGGTCCAGCGGCCACTTTTCCAAAGCCTCACCCATAACGGTGTGGTTGGTGTAGGAGAAGGTCTTTTGAGCAATGGCAAAGCTCTGGTCAAAATCCACGCCCTCTACCATCAAAAGACGAATCAATTCCGGAATGGACATTGCCGGGTGGGTGTCGTTGAGCTGCACCGCATAGTACTCGGCAAAATGGCTCAGGTCATTGCCGTGGATAGACTTATACACCCGCAGCATATCCTGCAGCGATGCAGAAGACAGCACATACTGCTGCTTGACACGCAGGCGCTTGCCTTCCCAGGTGGAATCGTTGGGGTACAGAACACGGGTGATGTCCTCGGCCTTGTTTTTCTGGGTCAGCGCACGCAGGTAGTCCTGGTCATTAAAGGCGTTAAAGTCCAGCTCTTCCTCTGCCTCACACTGCCACAGACGCAATGTGTTAACATTATTGGTGCCGTAACCAACGACCGGCACATCATAAGGCACAGCCAGGACCGTATGATCCGGGAACTTGACCTTTACGGTATGGTTATAGCGGCGGTAGGACCAGGGGTCGCCAAACTTTGCCCAGTCATCAGCAGTTTCGATCTGGCTGCCGTTATTGTCAAACTTCTGCTTGAACAGGCCGAAGCGATACCGCAGGCCATAGCCGGACAGAGGAATGTCGGTGCTGGCGGCACTGTCCAAAAAGCATGCTGCCAATCTGCCCAGACCGCCGTTACCCAGGGCGGCATCCTCGATCTCTTCCAAAATCGCCAGATCCACACCGTGCTCGGCAAACAGCTGCCTCATCTCCTCCAGGATGCCCAGATTGTAAAGGTTGGAGTAAACCAACCGGCCAATCAGGTACTCTGCGGAGATGTAGTAAGCCTTTCTCTGGTGCATACGGGTGTGCTTACTGTTATTCCAGTTGTCACTGATGGTCATCATAACCGCTTTGCCCAGTGCTTCGTGCAGTTCCTGGGCAGTTGCCTCCCGCAAAGACACATCATGGGTAAATTTCAGCTGTGCCTCGGTCATTTTCAAAATATTCAAGCAATTATATTTCATATATACTCTCCTTCAAGGATCTAACTCTTTTAAATGCGCTCATACAGCTGCGCCAGCTTGCAAATTTTTTGGGCCAATGCATCGGTGCAGCTACCGTCTATCATTCGCCACACCCAGTTATTCTGGGTCGTACCGGGGAAATTCATCCGGGCCTCACCACCCAAATTCAAGTAGTCCTGCATCTGGATGATACACAGATCACTGACACTTTCAAAGGCAGTGCGAATCGTGCCCCAAACAAGGCCCTCCTGCTGCGTTAAATGCATATACTCCGTCGCGTACCGGACAGCTTCCTCTGTGGCCGTTTCGAACCACTGGCGCATGGTCATATTATCATGGGTGCCGGTGTAGCAAACGGTATTTCTTATATACTTATGAGGAAGGTATGCAGAAGGTTCTCCGGATTCAAAAGCAAATTCCAGCACCTTCATACCGGGGTAACCGGACTCATCCCGCAACTGAAGCACTTCCTGGGTCAAGAAGCCCAAGTCCTCTGCAATGATCGGCAATTGGGGCAATGCCGCTTTCAAAGCGTTGATAAAGGCCATACCCGGTCCTTTTACCCATTTGCCGTTTTTTGCGGTTTCTTCTCCGTAGGGTACAGACCAGTATGCTTCAAAGCCACGGAAGTGGTCCAGCCGCACCACATCGTAGAGCTTTTGTGCCGCCTTTAACCGGCGAAGCCACCACAGAAAACCGTTCTTCTTCATTTTGCCCCAGTCATAAAGGGGGTTGCCCCAAAGCTGGCCATCGTCACTAAAGGCATCCGGCGGGCAACCGGCCACAGCCGTGGGCTGCAGATTTTCGTCCATTTGAAACAGCTCCGGACTGCTCCAAACATCCGCGCTGTCCATCGGTACATAGATGGGAACATCGCCGATAATCAAAATGCCTTTTTCATTCGCATATTTCCGCAGAGCGGACCACTGCTTCTGGAAAAGGTACTGCACAAAACTGTAAAACCGGATTTGCTCTTGTAGCTGGTGGCGCGCCTGCCAAATGGCATCCGGCTGCCGCCGTTTCAGGTCTTCCGGCCACTGCTGCCAGGATTTTCCTCCATTTTGTGCTTTCAGCGCCATAAACAGTGCAAAGTCCGGAAGCCAATCGCTGTTTTCTCTGCAAAAAGCTTCCATTTCCTCCGCCCGGTCAAAACGGCTCCAAGCCAGGCGCAGAATGTTCAGCCGATTTTCATAAAGCCGGCAGAAATCCACCCGGTCTTCCCTTTCTGCCCAGCATACCGCCGCAAGATCTTCCTCCTTGAGAAGGCCTTCCCGCACCAGATCCTCCAAATCGATCAGATAGGGATTGCCTGCAAAAGCAGAACAGGACTGATAGGGGGAATCCCCGTAGCCGGTGGGGTTGAGGGGCAAAATCTGCCAATACCGCTGACCGGCTTTTTGCAGAAAGTCCACAAAGGCATAGGCATACTTTCCGAAAGTGCCCACACCGTAAGGCCCGGGCAGCGAGGTAATATGCATTAGTATGCCGCTTCCACGCATAAAAGGCTTGCTCCTTTAGACACAAAAATTTTGCCGAAAGCAGCATTCCCGCCCCCGGCAAACGCACAAAATTTATATATAAAGATTACTATGTTTTTACCTATTTGTCAAGAAAAACCGCCGGAAAAACGACCCTTTTCTTTGATTTTTTAGGCGGAAAATTTTGACTGCAAAGGAAAACGGGCCCGCCGCAGGCGGACCCGTTAAATAAGTACATTTAGGCTTCCAGATTGATGCCGGTCTCCTTGTTGAAGACGTGGCAGTTGTTGCCGGTGAAGCCGATCTTAACCATGGAGCCAGCGCTCAATGCAGCAACCTCTGCACCGGTCATATCCATGGTGTTGACGATCACGATGGTGTCTCTGCCGGCGATGTTGACGTGCAGGTGGACAGAAGAGCCCATCAGTTCGTTAACTTCGATCTTGGCCTCGATGCCATTGTTATCCAAAACCAGATGCTCGGGACGAATACCCAGAGTGATTGCCTGCTCCTCCACATTGTTAGCAGTCAGAGCAGCCTGCTTCTCCTCGGAAACGATCACAGTGTGGCCAGCCAGCTCAACAGCGTACTTGCCGTCAACCTTAACCAGCTTTGCATCGAAGAAGTTCATCTGGGGAGAGCCGATGAAGCCTGCTACGAACAGGTTGTAGGGATGATGGAACACCTGCTGGGGTGTGCCGATCTGCTGAATGAAGCCGTCCTTCATGATAACGATACGATCGCCCAGGGTCATAGCCTCGGTCTGGTCGTGGGTAACGTAAACGAAGGTGGTATTAATACGCTCGCGGAGCTTGATGATCTCTGCACGCATCTGGTTACGCAGCTTGGCGTCCAGGTTGGACAGAGGCTCGTCCATCAGCATGATCTTGGGGTCACGAACGATAGCACGGCCGATCGCAACACGCTGACGCTGACCACCGGACAGAGCCTTGGGCTTACGGTCCAGCAGGTGAGCGATATCCAGAATGCGGGCGGCCTCCTCAACGCGGCGCTTGATCTCATCCTTGGGAGTCTTACGCAGCTTCAGACCGAAAGCCATGATTTCATAAACAGTCATGTGGGGGTACAGAGCGTAGCTCTGGAAGACCATGGCGATGTCACGATCCTTAGGAGCGACGTCATTAACCAGGCGGTCACCGATCCACAGCTCA
>JAGBVD010000098.1 GCA_017630495.1 Oscillospiraceae bacterium | reverse complement strand
TCATAGATGCCGATGCGGTTGGCAATTTTGGTTGCCTCGTCCCGAAGTGCCTTAATCCTGGCAGTGTCCCGCTTACCCTTGGCAAAAGACAGTTCCTTTATTTCCGCATTCAGCTTGTGGAGCTTCTGCTCTTCGGCCTCAATTGTTTCTACCTTTACCTTATACTCCGCAATTTTCTGCTTCTCAATGTCATTCTGCGCTACACTCTCAAGAGCATTGGCAAGCAGAGTTCTGGGGGAAGTATCCTCGGCTACGGGGAGTTTAGTTTTGCTACCTAAATCGTTTATTTCGTTTCCAATTGGTAATGCTTGATCAGACGAACCTTTTCCGTTTGCATTTCTTGCTTTGTCGCTTTCGGATGTTCTGCCACCCAATCCGCCATATCCAGAATTGCCATTGGATGCGAGATTCCCGCCATCACTAGAATCAACTCGTCCCAAGTCAAGCCGTGTGCTTCGAGTGCGTCCCTTAATATTTGCAGCGGATTTTCCATATTTTCCTCCTGTCGTTTCCTTTCGTATTGCTGCTTCGTATTTTTTCTTATCTGTTTTTGAAAGTACTGTTCCGTGAAGATATCCATCTACCTCAACAACATAGATATATTCCTTGCCATTGCCGTCTTGCACAGTAAAAGTATCTGACACTGTTGGCTGGTCTGAACGCTCGTACACGTCCATATCTTTCGTGCGTTTATATATTTCTTGATAAAACTGACGGAACTCGGTATCGTCCGTTTTGCTCATACCAAGTATACCACGATTATATCGGCCTGTCCACCATTCACTGTTTGAATCCGCCAAATCGATCAGAACATTGGCAACAAATTCGCCTTTTGCATTTTGACCCTTTCTAAAGTTTTTTGCGTCCTTTGCCGGTAGCTTGTATCGGATATCAGGATTATTTCCATCCAATTTGCCGATATTATCTGGCGTAGACTCGCTCTGCTCTGCGTTCAACGCATTACTGTCAGAATTGGTCGCGAGGTTTTCCTTGACAATTTCACTGGCATTGCGTATACTATTAACAGAGTAGTTCTCTTTAACGCCTTGGGCGTACGCCTTGCGGATTTCTTGTAAATCAGCGAGATATTGAGAGCTGCTCTCTTTTTTGTTTATAGCAGCTATTAGCCCATATAAATTAGGGATTTCATCAATGCCAGTCTTGACCATCTGCTTGTTTACAAGTAGTTTTTCATTGTGATATTCTGTAGTTACTGCCTCTACATAATATACAACATTGTTTTCACCGACTTTTACATAAACTATGCCTGGCTTTCCTCGAGAATTTGTTTTCACAAAAACCTTATCGTAGTTCTCGACGATATAAGGAATCCTGGCAAGATCACTTTTTGTAACAGGGTATTTCTCGTTTGTGTTCTCACCGTGAGAGTTCCGAATGTGCCTAATATCGTTATCTCTTAATGCGTGAGAATACCCCGATATGTCGATTTCGCTAGATACTGCGTCAATCAATCGATCTGATGCTTCTGCATATTTTACAACATCTTCGGAATTGTTATTTTCATACGCAGCATCAATATAGGTATCGATATCCGCTTGCGTAATACCGAAACAGTATTTCACACCACCCTCGTTGGTGGTGATTTTTTCTAGCATTCCGGCTTCCTTGATGGTGCTGAGCTTTTCGCCGGCATCGACGCTCATATCCACAAACATATTGGCTAGAATCTGCTTCACATTGGTGTCAAACTTTTGAAACTCTTTGGCTGCTAAAGAGTCTGGCTCTACATTGCGGAATAGATTTCTCAATTTCTCCAGCAATTCCGTAAGCCACTTCTTAAGCTCCGCAAGGAAATTTCTGTTCTGCTCACTCTGGGCGCCGAACTCTGCCAGCTTCATACCTGCGTCGGTGTCCATAAGCATTTTCTGACAAGCGTCGCAAATCACTTCTTCATAGGCCTGCTCCGGAGTCAGCTTAATACCCGCCTCCTTCGCTGCCGCCATCTGTTCGCCGATCATAGCCTTGATGTCAGCGCCCTGTTTGCCATACTCTTGAATCAAGAAGTCTGCAAAAGCCTTAAACTTAATAGGAGAGCCAGCCTTCGCTCTATGTACCAGCTCGTGTGCAAGTGTAAACGCCATCATAGAAGTCTGATTCCACTTTGCATTGGCATTCAGGTAGATTTCGTCCGTCGCGGAGTTGTAGTAACCCCATTCCTTTCCACCGTTATACACCACAATATCGGCTTTTACTGCAGGTGCGATTCTCTCTGCCATTTGAAAGCTCGCGCTCTGTGTGTCGTCCATATTTTCTATGTCGATTCCCTTGGTGGTAACGGCGTAGTCTTTTTTTGCCACTTTTTTGTTCTGCCGCAAGGTTTTCTTTGCCTGCTCATAAACGGTGTCGACATTTGCCTGCTTGCCTTTATAATCAGCCTCTGCTGCTTTTGCACCTTCTTCATAAATTCTCTGCCGTTGCTCCACTGTCAGTTTCAACGCAAAACGGTCTGCATTCAGATCTTCTGCAGGCAATCCCATCTTGCCCTTCTGGAAGGTGTTCTCGATCCCTTGCGCAAAGTCATTAGCCATCTGCGCCATTTTTCTCTGGCTAATATTGGGATCAGCTTTGGCTACCATATTACGATAGTCAGCAAGCATAGCATTGGCCGCCTCAACGCTTGCGCCAAGACTTGCAATCGTCTCAACCACCTGCGCCATACCGGCACTTTCCCACGCAACATTTTTCGCATCTACTGTCGTGCCGTCAGACACATTCATAATTGCCTTGTCGCCATCAACAGTTGCGAAATCCACAACATCTATAATATCTCCGGTGTCCTTGCGAATGGTCTTTCCCTCCACAGAAACATCACCATCGGCTTCCGCTTCAGTGGCCGTGTTCGCCTGCAGGTTTGCACTGGCCGCAGCTTGTCCCGCTTCATAGGCAAGCTGCTTTTGATTGTCGGTTAAGTAGCTAACACCCGCGCTCTTTGTAACATAGTCAAAAGAAACACCGTTTTTACCCATATCATAAGCAAGCTGATAACTCTGATCGAACTTTTCCACATCCTGCCCGGCAATATAGGTATGCTCCATAGCCTTCGCCTGCTTGCCATACTTCTGCGAAGCCTCCGCAAGCGCAGCATTCACATTCGCTGTTTCCGCACCTTGAATGGCAGCAGTATTTTTTGCCTTGGCTTTCTTCGTCTCCGAAAGAGCCGCAAGTGCATCTTTATAGCTTGCACTCCGCTTATTCACGGTGGAATTGGGATCGATAAGAATATCCACTACGGCTTGTGCAGCTATGGGGTTTTTCTCCAATGCCGCTATCTGTTTTTCATTCATTTCTACACCCAGCACAGCGTTTGCAAAGCCTTCTGCAATGATCCTTGCGTGAGACGATGCCACTCCTCTATCCTTTAAATAATGGGCAATATCTGCTTTGTTGCTTTCGGTAAGCTCCGCGCCGATCTCATTGAAGAGCCTGGCAATCGTGTAAGCGCCGGTGTTCTCGTCCACCTTGTTTGCCAGTTTGTAAGCAACACTATCAGCGGAGAATGTTTTTCCCATTTCAGACAGTTTTTTGTGCCCGATTCCTGCATCCGCAAGGAGTTTGCCTT
>JAGBVD010000097.1 GCA_017630495.1 Oscillospiraceae bacterium | reverse complement strand
GTCCTGGCGCCACATTGGGCAGCGGCCACTTTCAATGCGCATAGATGTACCGTTTGTGCCATCTTGCAAAACTTGCCGCAGACGGTCGCCCAGAGCCCCGGGCAGTGACCGGTAAAGGGCGGCACTTTCCGGGTCTACATCCACTTCCCATTCCTTGCAGCAGCTGTCGGGACAGGCCGCCGCGATGCAGCGAAAGTCATAATAATATTCAGGGTAATAAATCTCCATAAAATCCCTTTCGAACAAAAAAGGGAAAGCCGGTGGCTTTCCCGATTTTTTATTTTTCCTCCGGACGGATGGCATACATAGAAGCAACGGCTTCCTGCAGCTTTGCCTTTGCATCCTGCATCTGGGATTCCAGCTGCTGGGTCAGGCTGCTCATACTGTCGGAAATGGTTTCAATCTTGACGGTGGCATCTGCCAAAGCGGCATTTGCCTGGGCATAGATCTGTGCGGCCCGGTCATTGGCAAGGCGCTCTGCCCGCTCAGCACGACGGTAAGCTTCCAGCTCATCACCGGTGACGGGAATACCCTGTGCCGCATTGCCAAGCTGTGCTTCCAGCTCGGCGCAACGAGCCTGGGCAGCTTCCAGCTGTGCCTTCAATTCGGCATCATTGCCTTGCTTTTCCTGCGCCAGCTGCAGCTGGGAATTCAGCTGCTCCAGCTCCATAGCGTGCTGGCTGTTCATATACTCAATGTAGCGTACTACATCCTGCCGGTTAAAACCGCCAAGGGCGGTGCGGAAATTCTTGGAAACGGCCATAATACGACCCCTTTTCTACATAAAGATGTATATATTATGCAAGATTTCGCGGAAAAAGTCAACTGCTGTTGCAAAGAAAGCAAAAAGTTCCTCCGGGACCTCTTTACAAACGAGGGAAAAGTTGTTATAATAAGCAAGCTGCGTTGCAGATGCGCCGGTGGCTCAATGGATAGAGCATCGGATTCCGGTTCCGAGGGTTGGGGGTTCGAGTCCCTTCCGGCGTACCAAACAAATAAAGGGGATACCCATCCGGGTATCCCCTTTATTTGTTTCGCCCTCCGGGCGGGAAGGGACTCTAACCCATCACAATGCAATATGCCGGGGGCATATTGCTGCCACCAGTGCAAACACTGGTGGCTACATTTATTTTATCCCTTCTCTGCGGAGAAGGGATAAAATGCATATCGAGTCCCTTCCGCGTACCGCGCAGCAAAGCTGCGCTAAATTCCAAAGCCACAGAATCGTATTCTGTATTATTTAATTTCTTGCTCCAAATTATCAAATGCCGATGTAGAAAAGAACTCCCCCAATGTAATATCCAAGCCGTCGCAAAATTTTTTAATTGTAACAATAGAAACATCTCGACGAGATTTATCCATCATACTGTAAGCGGTAGAGGGAGTAACACCGGATCGATAGGCAAGCTCGTTAATTCTTATGTTTCGTTCTGCGCATAATTCGGAAAACCGATCTGCAACCATATCTTTGACGTTCATTAAATATCACCTCAAAAATATGATAAAATAAACTACGCAATCGCGTATACGCACTTGCGTAATACAAATAATTGTGTTATAATTCTTTTATGCCGTTAACTATGAATTATGCGGTAAAAAAGAAAAAGGGGTATAGATATGAACGAAAAATTAGGTAAATGCAAAGCTTGCAACGGGGAAATTGCAAAAAATGCAAAAAGTTGTCCCCATTGTGGTGCGAAGGTTAAGAAATTTCCAACTGCTTTGATCGTTATATTGGCATTGATAGTTGTGATTGCTATTGCCAGCGCTTCCGGAAATGATGAGCCTAAACTTGTTGATGGGACGACACCTACCCAATCCCAAACGCCTGATGCTGGGGCATCAAATGAGAAGACAACCTTTAAGGTTGGAGAAATTGCAGAGTTGAAGGATGTTCTGGTAAAATTTGTGGGTTTTACTGAAAGTAGTGGCTCTAAATATAACAAACCCAAAGATAATCACATTTTTGTTCTGTGCGAATTTGAAATTGCAAACAACTCGGATGATGAACTTGCAATTTCTTCGATGCTGAGTTTTAAGGGTTATTGCGATGATTACACATGTGAATATAGTTTAGGTGCGCTTCTAGAAAAGGATGATAAGAATCAGTTGGATGGGACTGTTGCTGCCGGTAAGAAAATGAAGGGCGTTATTGGATACGAAATTCCTAAAGATTGGAAGGAATTAGAGATTCAATTTACTCCTGATTTTTGGAGCGGAAGAGACATCCTTTTTGTAGCCACCAATAAGTAAAAGAAAGAATTAAGGCGTGTTCGTCATGAACACGCCTTAAAAACATATATAAGCAAAGTATACTCAACTAAAAACTTCCTCATAAGTGGGCATTGCCGGGATTGCGCCGTGGCGGGAGGTGGTGATGGCGGCGGCTTTGTTGGAAATGGCGATGATTGCTTCCAGCTGGTCGATGGTTACATCTTTCAATCGCTGGAATTTGGCAAGCTGGGCCAGGGTCGCGCCAAGGAAGGTATCGCCTGCGCCGTTGGTGTCGCCTACGGCAACTTTGACCCCGGAGATATGGCCGGTGTGACCTTGGAAACGGTAGAAAGCACCGTCAGCACCGAGGGTTATGAGGATCAGGGAAATCCCCATATCGGCCAGCTGCTTACTGCCGGCTTCTAAATCCGTTGTTCCGGTGAGCAGAAGAAGCTCCTCGTCGGAGACCTTCAGCACATCCACCATGGAAAGGGGCGCGCGCATTTGCGCGATGGCGGTTGCTTCGCTTTCCCATAGGCTGGGACGGTAGTTGGGGTCGTAGCTGATGACAGCGCCTTGTTCTTTTGCGGTTTTCACCGCATAAAGGGTAGCGCTTCTTGCCGGCTCGGTGGTCAGGCTCACAGAGCCGAAATGGAGAAATTTGGTGCTGACCAGCCGGATATCCTCAATTTGCAGATTCACATCTGCGCTGGGGTTTCGGTAAAAGCTGAAGGACCGTTCACCGGTGCTGTCCAGCGAAACCACAGCCAGGGTGGTGGGGTTGTTGGTATCTACGCATAAGCCGGAGACATCTACCGTGTTTTCAGTCAGTGTATTGCGCAGGAGCGTGCCGAAGCTGTCTGCGCCTACTTTGCCGATAAAGGCGGTCTTTGCGCCCAAACGGGCGGCGGCTACCGCAAGATTGGCCGGTGCGCCACCGGGGTTAGCTGCAAACTCCGGAACACCCAATTCGTTGACACCGGATTGGGTCAGATCAATCAAAATCTCGCCCACAGCGGTAATATCGGTCATAGCTTTTGCTCCTTTCGGGTGTAAAAAACCGCAGACGGAGTCTGCGGTGAGTCCTGTCTTGATAGGACGGCAGAGGTCAAAGGAGACACCAAGACAAGCAACTCGCACTCGTCGGCGTATGTGGATACGGTAGAGGGCGAGTTGCGCAGTAAGTCAAAATGCCTTGCGTAGCAAGCTTTTCACACCTCATCCACCGCCACGCGGTCCCCCTTCTCCTCAAGGAGAAGGCTTTGGAGGGGTTATTTATATACTTGCATTTTGACGATTGGTGGCTGTTTTGATACTCTGAACCGCAGACGGAGTCTGCGGTTTTGATGTTACAGCAAGGGGATGTTGTTTTCTGCGCAGATACGCAAAGTGTCCTCGTCCCAAAGGCTGGTCTGCACTTCACCTACATGGGCGCAGCCGATGAGCAGCATACACAGACGGGACTGGCCGATGCCACCGCCGATGGTCAAAGGCAGCTTGTTTTCCAAAAGCAACTTATGGAAGGGCAGGCTGCGACGGTTTTCACAGTTGGCTTTGGTCAGCTGTTTATCCAGCGTTTCGGGGTCAACACGGATACCCATGGAGGACAGCTCAATGGCAATGTCCAGCACATCATCCCAGAAGAGGATATCGCCGTTTAACTGCCAATCGTCATAGTCCGGGGCCCGGTTGCCGTGAGGTTTGCCGGAGCGCAGCTTATCGCCGATCTTCATAATGAAGGCGGTTTTGTGCTCTTTTAAGTAAAGGTGTTCCCGTTGCTCCGGGGTCTCGTCAGGATACAGATCTTCCAGTTCCTGGGTGGTAATGAAGCTGACCTCCCGTTTCAGGGTAACGGTGATTTGGGGAAATTCCTTTTTCAGCGTTTCGCTGGCATCGCAGATCACATTGACGATGGAGCGGACGGTTTCCTTCAGATACTGCTCGGTGCGGTCTTCCTTGGAGATGATCCGCTCCCAATCCCACTGGTCCACATAGATGGAGTGGAGATTATCCAGCTCCTCATCCCGGCGAATGGCATTCATATCGGTGTAGAGACCTTCGTGGAGGGAAAAACCGTATTTCTGCAGGGCAAGGCGCTTCCATTTTGCCAGAGAATGGACAACATGGGCATCGTCACCGATGGCCGGCACATCAAAGGAAACGGCTCGTTCCTTGCCACTGAGATCGTCGTTAAGACCGGAAGTGGCCTTTACAAAAAGAGGCGCGGAAACGCGCTTTAACTGCAAATTCTCGGTGAATTTCTGCTGGAAAATATCTTTTGTCAGAGCAATGGCCCGCTGCAGGTCATAACTGTTCAGCACAGGCCGATAGCTTTGGGGAATGATGACTTTGTTCATTGTGATCCCTCCGGGAAAAATATGCCTCTAGTATACACAACCCGGGATAAAAAGTCAATGCAGGAGAGGGATTCCTCTCCTGCATTTGCTTTATTACTTTTCGTGCCGTGCGTACTTGGGCAGCAGCAGGGGAGAAACGCCCTGCTCGTTGAGACCGGCATTCTCCAGTTCCTTGGCATATGCCTGAACATGGTCCAGGTTCATCTTGCCCAGGGTAACTTCCTTTGCCTTGGCTGCAGCAGCCTTACCGGCATTACGGCCAAAGACGATGATGTCCAGCAGGGAGTTGCCCATCAGACGGTTTCTGCCGTGGATGCCGCCAACGGCCTCACCGGCAACCAGCAGGTTGGGGATGGCCTTGGTGAAGCCTTCACCGCCGATCTCCAGACCGCCGTTCTGGTAGTGCAGAGTGGGGTATACCAGAATGGGAACTTTCCGCATATCAATGCCGTAGTTTAAGTACATACGCAGCATTGCGGGGATTCTCTTTTCAATGGTGCCTTCGCCGTGCAGGATTTCGATCATCGGGGTATCCAGCCACACGCCGCTGCCCAAAGGTGTCTCGACACCCTTGCCATTGGCGCATTCACGAATGATAGCAGATGCGCTGACATCTCTGGTTTCCAGAGGATGGGCGTAAGCCTCACCGTCCTTGTTGACCAGCATAGCGCCGATGGAGCGGACCTTCTCGGTAACCAGCGCGCCGAACAGCTGGCTGGGGTATGCAACGCCGGTGGGGTGGTACTGGATGGTGTCCTGATACAGCAGAGGAGCGCCTGCCCGGTAACCCAAGATCAGACCGTCGGCAGTAGCACCGTAGTGGTTGGAGGTGGGGAAGCCCTGGTAGTGCAGACGGCCTGCACCGCCGGTGGCAATGACAACGGTCTTTGCCTTGGCAACCAGGTAGTCACCGGTTTCCATATTCAGCAGGACAGCACCGGCAACCTGGCCCTTGTCGTCCTTGATCAGTTCCACAGCGGAGGTGAACTCCACAACGGGGATCTGACGGTTGAGTACTTCATCCCGGACGGTACGCATAATTTCTGCGCCGGAGTAGTCCTTGCAGGCGTGCATACGCTTCCGGGAAGTGCCGCCACCGTGGGTGGTGACCATAGTGCCTTCCTCGTCCTTATCGAACATAACGCCCAGCTTGTTAAGCCAGCGGATAGCATCCGGAGCTTCCATAACCAGACGGCGCAGCAGCTCCGGACGGGCAGCAAAGTGGCCGCCGCCGAAAGCATCCAGGTAGTGCTGGACAGGGGAGTCGTTGGGCTTGTCAGCTGCCTGAATACCGCCTTCTGCCATCATAGTGTTGGCA
Source organism: Oscillospiraceae bacterium (assembly GCA_017630495.1). Lineage (GTDB taxonomy): Bacteria > Bacillota > Clostridia > Oscillospirales > Oscillospiraceae > Faecousia. The sequence continues at coordinate 9,008 of JAGBVD010000097.1, read as the reverse complement.
TCACCGATACGCAGCTTGGTAACGATCATAACATTGGCACCGGCTTCGTGAGCCTCGATGGCTGCGGATGCGCCGGCACCGCCGCCGCCGATGACCAGAACATCCACATCGTAGGCGGGGTTATCCAGATTGATTTTCTCATTCAGCAGACGGCTGTTGGAGTGCAGCAGATTGGTCAGCTCAACAGGCGCTTTTTCACCCTTGTTGGGACCGATCTTAATTTCTGCGAAGCCTTCTGCCCGGTAGTCGGGGTGATACTGCTTCAGCAGTTCGGACTTCTCCTCGGCGGTCATACGGCGAGGCTCGGTAGCCATACGGGCGGCACGGGTAGCTTCCACCTTCTTGATGGACTCCATCATAGATTCAGTAAACATTCTGCGCCCTCCTTACTTTTCAATGTCGCGGGTATTATACAGTTCCTTCATCTCGGTGATGGGCTTCTGCATAATCTGCTCAATCAACTGGTCGTATTCGCCCCGGTTGATTTCGTCGACCCGGTCTTCCACGTGCTGGGACTTGGGGGCGATGTACTTACCGGTGAGACGGCGGGCAAGCAAGCCAACCATAGGATGGGAAATTTCAGCAGGGCAGCGAACGGAGCAGCAGCCGCAGCTGACACAGTCGAAGGACTCTTCTGCGCACTTTTCCAGCTCGCCGCGCTGGGCGTAGGCGATGTACTGCATAACGTTCAGGCTCTGGGTGCAGGCCTTGGTGCAGGCATTACAGCCGATGCAGCTGTAAATTTCCGGGTACAGCTCCATCATCACCTGCTGATTAGGACGCAGGTCCTCAATCTCATAGGTGCGCTTGTCGGTGGGGAAGAAGGGGATGGAAGCAATGTACATACCCTCCTGGACCTGGGTCTGGCAAGCCAGACAGGTTTTCAGCTCGTTGCAGCCTTTAATACGGTAAATGGTAGCGCAAGCACCGCAGAAGCCGTGGCGGCAGCCGCAGCCCCGGGACAGGGTGTAGCCGGCATATTCCATAGCGGTCATAATGGTCAGGTCTGCCGGCACTTGATAGCGCTTACCAAAGAAATACACATTTACAAGATTTTCCATTGTATCTATCATCCTTTCTTAGTACTCAGCAGGAAGCTCGTCGATTTGGTCGCAGCGGAATACCGGACCGTCTTTGCACACATATTTGGAACCGATGTTGCAGCGGCCGCATTTGCCGATACCGCACTTCATACGAAGCTCCAAGGTGGTCCAGATCTGCTCCTTTTGGAAGCCCATTTCCTGCAGCGCCTGCAGGCAGAACTTGATCATAATGGGAGGTCCGCAAAGCACAGCGATGCGGTTGGTGTCAAAGGCCAGCTCCCGGAGGTAGGTGGGAACGAAACCGACGTTGCCGTTCCAGCCGTCCTGGGGACGGTCAATGGTCAGGAAAACATCCACATCCTTGGTGTTCATCCATACTTCCTGGATCTCTTTCAGCTGCACCAGATCGTCAGCACTGCGGCTGCCGTAAAGGATATCCACATGACCGTAATTATCCCGGTTGTCCAGCACATAGTTGATGACGCTGCGCAGAGGTGCCAGAGCGATACCACCGGCAATGAACAGCAAATTTTTGCCCTTCAGATCGGTTTCCACCGGGAAATTGTTGCCGTAGGGGCCCCGGACGGTAACCTGGTCGCCCACCTCCAGAGAGTGCAGGCAGTCGGTCAGTTCACCGCACTTTTTGATGCTGAATTCCTGGAATTCCTTGTTGGTGGGGGAGGAGGTGATGGAGAACATCGCCTCGCTGACACCGGGGACACAGATCATTGCGCATTGGCCGGGCATATGCTCGAAGAACTTGCCGCCCTGGGGAGGCTCAATGCGGAAGGTCTTTACATCGGGGGTCTCCTGACGGATGTCAGTAATAATGCCAACCTGCGGTACCAGTGTGTCGTGCACATAACCGGGGTGGCAGGTACATTCGTGATCGTGCATTATTTACCCTCCTTTCCAAAGGCCTTGATGACTTTAAGAATGTTCAGATGGCTGGGGCACTTGTCCACGCACCGGCCGCAGCCGACGCAGGAGTACATACCGTCGTTATTGGCAGGGAAGTACACCAGCTTGTGCATAAACCGCTGGCGGAAACGCTGCATTTGGCTGTTACGGTTGTTGCCGTGGGCCATCATGGTAAAGTCAGAGTACATACAGCTGTCCCAGCAGCGATAACGCTGGATGCCGTTGCCGGTATCATAGTCCTTGATATCGTAGCACTGGCAGGTGGGGCAGACGAAGGTGCAAGTGCCGCAAGCCAGGCAAGGCTTGTAAAGCTGCTCCCAAAGGGGAGAATCGAACTTTTCCTTCAAAGCGTCGCCGTTCCAGCCTTCCAGGGAGATGTTGGCATAGGGAAGCTTTTCTACAGTGGCGGCAATGGCGGCCTTCTGTTCGGAAACTGCCTTATCATCAGCATCTTCCAGCAGATCGGCAACCTGGGCGGTCAGGGCCTCGCCCTTCTCGGTAACCGGCTTCCAGTACAGGTAGTCAGCGGTCAGCCAGGTGACCACATCGCCCTCCGGCTCGGCGCAGTCAATGCCGAAAGCCTTGCAGAAGCAGCTTTCTTCCGGCTGAGAGCAGGCCAGGGAAACGATGATACCGTGCTCACGGCGGGCAGCGTAGTAGTTATCTACCGGGTTGGCAAGAAATACCTTGTCCAGCACCATAGCACCACGAACATCACAGCCCTTCATACCAAAGACCACGAAGCTTTCCTCCTGCAGCTTTTCCGGCGCGATGGAGATCTTCTTGCCGTCTTTGTAGCAGGTGTAAAGATTTTCACTCTGGGGGAAGAAGGCGTCTTTGGCGGACTTGACGGTTTTCAGGGTCTGCAGGTCTACCTCTGCGTCCTCGGTCCAGATACCGAAATTGGTCTGGCCGGCCCGCTTGATGGGCAGCAGCAGGCTTTGGTTTTGAGCAATGGCAGCGTAGAGATCGTTAAGCTTTGTAATGGCTATCTTCTTCATACGATACCTCCCTGTGAAACCACACCCGGCTCGGCGTCTTCGGTGGTGAAGCTGGTCAGAGGACCCTTTGCATCCACATCTGCACCGGCCTGATACTCACCGTACAGCGCGTTGATGTCCTTGATAAACTTCCGGTTGAACAGGTGCAGGGGAATGCCCTGGGGGCAGACGCGGCTGCACTCACCGCAGTCGGTGCAACGACCGGCTACATGGAAGGCGCGAATGATGTGGAACATCTTTTCTTCGAAGGAGTCCACATTGGCCTTCTGGGCGCTGTCGAACTTGTTGCTGTCGAACACGCACTTGCGGCAGGAGCAGGCAGGGCATACATTGCGGCAGGCATTGCAGCGGATGCACTTAGAAAGTTCTGCCTGGAAGAAGGCAAACTTTTCTTCGGGACTCATGGCCTCGATGGCACGGACCTGCTCAAAACGGTCAGCATCGGAGGTGTCTTCGCTTTCACCGTACAGTTCGTCATAGACGACATGCTCTTTACCCTTGCACACATGGCAGCGGTCCAGCATAGCGTCCTTGTAAGCCACTTCTGCATCACCGTAAAGGGTTTCCACCTTCAGCGGGTCAGTGTCCGTAACGGACAAAATGCCCTTCAGACCGCTCTGCTTTACTTTTTCGATGCTCAATTTACCCTTGCAGCCAACACCGATGATGTAGGCCTTTTCCCGGTCGATCCGGTGCTCGGCCAAAAGCTGGTTGAAGCTGTAGCTGTCGCAAGGCTTCAGACAGACCAGAGTCTTGCCCTCCAGCTTGCTGGCTTCGATCATATACTTGCTCAAGTTGGCGGCGCAGAAATTATTGTAAACAAACTGCTCCATTGCCTCGGCGGTTTCAAAGAATGCAGGCTCGGGATCGTATGTATTTTCACCGATCTTCCAGCCAAGGACCCGGGAGACAGTGCCGTCATTGAGGAGCTCTAAGGCTCTTGCTTTCAATCCTTGCATCTCAAATCCCCCAATCTTACATTCTTGCCCAAAGAGCGGATTTTCGCCACAAAGTCATTCATTGTGGTGGAGAACTTTACGCCCTCGGCAGCGGATACCCACTCAACACGGGTACGGCCGTTTTCCACGCCGATGAAATCCAGCATAGAAAACAGCATTGTCATACGGCGGCGGGTGTAGTAGTTACCGGTGGAGTAGTGGCAGTCGCCGGGATGGCAGCCGCAGAGGATCACACCGTCTGCGCCCTTTTCAAAGGCGCGGAGAATAAACATAGGATTGACGCGGCAGGAGCAGGGAACACGGATGATCTTTACATCCGCCGGGTAAGCTAGTCTGCTGGAGCCGGCCAGGTCCGCGCCGGCATAGCTGCACCAGTTGCAGCAAAATGCCACGATCTTCGGACGGAATTCTTCATTTACCGACATATTGCATCCACCTCCGCAATCAGTTGTCTGTTAGAAAAGCCCTGCAGGTCCATAGCACCGGAAGGACAGGTAACGGTACAAGCACCGCAGCCCTGACACAAAGCGTTATTGACCGTTGCCAGACGGCGCTCCTCACGGATGCCGTGGTCATTGATCTGGCGGACTTCGTAAGTAATTGCACCGTAGGGGCAAACCTTGGCGCAGTTGCCACAGCCGTTACACAGCAGCTCATCCGGCTTGGCAGTACAGGGGTTGGTGGTCAGCTTATCCTTGGCAAGCAGACCGATGACCTTCACTGCAGCCGCACCGGCCTGGGCGACGGTTTCGGGAATGTCCTTGGGGCCTTGGCAGACACCGGACAGGAACACACCGGCAGTGGGGGATTCCACGGGGCGCAGCTTGGGGTGCGCTTCCGTCAGGAAGTTGTTGGTATCGATGGAGGCAGTGAGCATGGTGGCAATGCCCCGGACACTGGGATCCGGCTCAATGGCGGTTGCCAGAACGACCATATCGGCCTTCATCTTGATCTGGCGGTTATCCAGCAGGTCTGCCGCCTGGACCAGCAAGCTGCCGTCCGGCTGGGGCGCGACCTTGCCCACCTGACCCTTGATGTAGTTGACGCCGTACTCTTCCACGGCCCGACGGTAGAACTCGTCAAAGTTCTTGCCGGGGGTACGCACATCAATGTAGAACACGGTAACATTCACATCCGGGTACTTATCCCGAATGAGCATTGCGTGCTTTGCGGTGTACATACAGCAGATCTTGGAGCAGTAGCCTTTGCCCCGGGCATCGGCGCAGCGGCTGCCCACACACTGAATGAACACGATCTCCTTGGGCGCTTTGCCGTCGGAAAGACGCTCCAGATGGCCCTTGGTAGGACCGGCGGCATTCATCACACGCTCCAGCTCCAGAGAGGTGATCACATCCTTGCTCTGGTTGTAAGCGTACTCATCGTACTTATCCAGCTTGATGGTGTCAAAACCGGTAGCAACCACGATAGCGCCGTACTTCTCGGTGATGATCTCGTCCTGCTGGGCGTAGTCAATGGCACCGGCCTGGCAGACCTTTTCACAGACACCGCACTTGCCGGTCTTAAACTTGATACAAGCTTCCCGGTCAATGACAGGTACATTGGGAATTGCCTGGGCGAAGGGAGTGTAGATGGCACTGCGGTTGCCCAGACCCCGGTTAAACTCACTGGGAGTCTTCTTGGAGGGGCATTTTTCCTGGCAGACACCGCAACCGGTACACTTGGTTGCATCTACGGATCTTGCCTTCTTGCGGATATCTACGGTGAAATCACCCACGAAGCCGGAAACCTTTTCCACCTCGCTGTAGGTGTAGATCTTGATCTTTTCGTGGCCGGCTGCATCCACCATCTTGGGGGTCAGGATACAGGCAGAGCAGTCCAATGTGGGGAAGGTCTTGTCCAGCTGGGACATACGACCGCCGATAGAGGGGGTCTTTTCCACAATGTCCACTTCGTAACCGGCATCGGCAATGTCCAGAGCGGTCTGGATACCGGCAATACCGCCGCCGATGACCAGCGCGCGCTTGGTAACCCGGCTTTCGCCTGCCTGCAAAGGTGCATTCAGGTTGACCTTGGCGATAGCAGCCCGGGCCAGAATGACAGCCTTCTCGGTAGCTTCCTGCATATCCTTGTGGATCCAGGAGCAATGCTCACGGATGTTGGCGATCTCCACCATATAGGGATTCAGACCGTAGCGCTTTGCGCAGCTGCGGAAGGTGGTCTCGTGCATCCGGGGGGAGCAGGAGCAAACCACGATACCGGTCAGATTGTGCTCTTTGATGGCCGCACCGATTTTTGCCTGGCCTGCTTCGGAACACATATACTGGTAGTCATCGGCAAAGACGACACCCGGCTCCATACGGGCCATTTCTACAACTTTCTTAACATCCACCGTGGCAGCAATGTTACTGCCGCAGTGGCATACAAATACACCAATTCTTTGCATACTGCTCACCTCTTATATCTTCTGTAGGCACTGACGAGAAGCTGCTGGGGCAGATCTTCGTCCACCAGAGGCGGAATTTCCTCGGCCTTCAGATAATTGCCGCCCCGCTGACGGACAACGATCTGACGGGCAGCGTCGATGATCCGGCCGGGCTCTACATCCCGGGGGCAACGCTCCACGCAGGCAAAGCAGCTTAAGCACTTCCAAAGGGACTTGCTTTGTGCCAAAGCCTCAATGTCGCCCCGCTGCACATAGGACACAAACTGATGGGGCTTAATGTCCATTTCGTCGTAGGAAGGGCAGGTGGCGGAGCACTTGCCGCACTTCATACACTTATAGGGGTTGGCACCGCTGATTTCCTGGACCATTTTGGCCTGATTTTTCTTTTCACTCATTTCAGCGCCTCCTCTTTCACACCCAGGGCCTCGGCCAGCAGTTCGGTGAAATAATAAACCGGCAGGTCGGACTGGGTTTTGTTCAAGTTGTAACGGCAAAGGGGACAAGCTGTGATCAGCGCCTCGGCGCCAAAGCCCTTGGCACTTTCCTCGATGGTCTTGCACATGTTCTTTGCCATATCCGGCTCTTTGAGAGATATGTAGCCGCCGCAGCACTCGTTGCGGTAGGGGTAAACAACCGGCTCTGCACCCAGCGCCTGAATGAAGTCCTCAATGATTTGGGGATTTTCCGGATCGTCAAAAGCCATCACCTTACCGGGGCGAAGCAGCAGACAGCCATAGTAAGCGCCGATCTTTCTGCCGGTGAGGGGGTTGACTACTTTTTCCTTCAAAGTGTCAAAACCAATCTCGTCGCGCAGCACCTCCAAAAAGTGCAAAACCTTTGTCTGGCCGGTGTAGGGCTTGTCCAGCTTCATATAGTTGTTGGCACGGGTGCGGATATCTTCCACATTTGCCATGTCGTCATTGACACGCTTGAGTACATGGTGGCAAGCGGAGCAAAGGGTAACAAGACTTTGACCCTTCTCGTCTGCCTGGGCCAGGGCCCGGACGGAAGACAACTTGGAAGCGATCTCGTCGGTGCCTAAGGGGTACACACCGCCGCAGCACTGCCAATCGGACAGCTCCTCCAGCTCAAAGCCCAAGGCTTTTGCGGAGGCTCTGGCATAGGCGTCCAGATCCTTGGCTTTGTTTCGCAGGGTGCAACCGGGATAGTAACTGAATTTCATAGCTGCAAATCCTTTCCTTAAATTGTTGGAGCAGTAAAACAATTACCTTCCAATCAATGCTAATTTATCAAATACTATTATAAGCATTTTCCTCTAAAAAGCAAGGGAAACAATGGCCTTTCCGGAAATTCCCACAGCTTTCACAAAATAGCAGGGGTATTGGCAGGTTCTTTTGTCGATTTTTTGGGTGATATTATAAATAAGGTATCATAAATCACCGGGAACGGTCCGCAGAAGGGTGTAAAGACCGGCAGCCTGGGCCGGGGCGATGGCTTGCCAAGGACGCGATTCTGTCCGAAAAAATCGGTGGGCCGCCTGCTCAAAGACCTTGCTTTTTCCGTCGGAAAAAGTCAGCGTAATTGTATAGTGGCTTCTTATGGGATCTGTTGGCGGTGCAACAGGACGGATGTCCGGATCTACCGCATTTAAATACAGCAGCAGCCATTTCGTTTTTTCCTCGTTTGTATATTTTCTGTAAAACTGCACATCCTTTTCCCGTCCGGTAATTTCCACCTGGGTTACCACCCGGCAAAGGGGCGTTTTTGGGGCGGTCTTTTTGCCGCAGCCGGGCAGTAAAAAAAGATAAAAACAAAGCAAAAAAAGCAGTAAAAATCTCTTTTTCATTGTGCCGCTCCTTTCCGTTTTCCTGTTAGTAGGATGTGCATCAAAAAGTCGAATATAGGCGGTAAATTGCAGAAAAACAGCCAGTATTTCTGTATCAAAAATACAAACACACCCGGAAGACAAATTGCCTTCCGGGTGTGTTTTTTAAATTAAAGTTCGCAGTTGCCGACAGTTCTGGGGAAGGGGAGGACATCCCGGATGTTCGTGATGCCGGTCAGGTACATCACGCACCGCTCAAAGCCCAGGCCGAAGCCTGCGTGGCGGGCAGAGCCGTACTTGCGCAGGTCCATATAGAAGCCGTAATCCTCCGGCTTCATACCCAGCTCCTCAATGCGGGTTTTCAGCTTTTCATAATCGTCCTCACGCTGGCTGCCGCCGATGATCTCGCCAATGCCGGGTACCAGGCAGTCCATTGCCGCAACGGTCTTGCCGTCGGGGTTGAGCTTCATATAGAAAGCCTTGATCTCCTTGGGATAGTCGGTAACGAATACGGGCTTTTTGAACACTTCTTCTGTCAGATAGCGCTCGTGCTCGGTCTGCAGGTCGCTGCCCCAATGGACGGGGTACTGGAACTGGTCGTTGTGCTTTTCCAGAATCTCAATGGCTTCGGTGTAGGTAACATGGCCGAATTCGGAATTCAAAACGTGGTTGAGCCGCTCCAGCAGGCCCTTATCCACGAACTTGTTGAAGAATTCCATTTCTTCCGGAGCGTGTTCCATCACATAGGAGATGATATACTTGATCATATCCTCAGCCAGACGCATATCGTCAGCCAGGTCTGCAAAGGCGATCTCCGGCTCAATCATCCAGAACTCTGCTGCGTGGCGGGTGGTATTGGAGTTTTCTGCCCGGAAGGTAGGACCAAAGGTGTAG
>JAGBVD010000096.1 GCA_017630495.1 Oscillospiraceae bacterium | reverse complement strand
GTACCGCCGTAGATGTTGGTGGGGCCGTTTGCCCAAACAGCAGCAGAAGCATTGCCGTTGATGGTGCCGCTGCCCATAATGTTCAGGCCGGCTACATTGCCGCGAATTGCACCGCTCCAGCTGCCGGACTCGGCAGCAGAGATGGACTTGCCGTTCAGGTGCAGGCAAAGCTTGCCATTGGCACTGACTACAATAGTTTCTGCAGTCCGTGCATCCACCAGGTCCTCGGCCAGATAGTAGTGGCCATTGATGGTGTGCATTGCATCGTCAGCAGTATCCCGCAGTGCCTTCCAGGTGACGCTCTGGCCACAGGCAGGACAAGTAGCTGTCTTATCAGACTTGTCAGCGGGGAAGGTCATTGCGTTAGCTGCAGCGATGATCTCTGCGGGGGTCAACACAACAGGATCATCAGGCTCGTCAGGTTCCGGATTTGTACCGGGGCCGGGAGTGGGAGGCTCGGTGCCACCACCGGGGGTGGTGGCAGGTGTGAAGGCAAGAGCCTTGCCTTCCACCTTGACCTCACCGGAAATGCCGGTGAAGAACGCCTTTGCAGCAGTTGCTGCAGCATCATCCTTAAATTCGCCGGTAAATACGCCTTCCTTGGCCTTGACCTTGATTTCTGCGCCGCTCTTAAGCTCACCAACAGTCAGCTTCACATTGCAAGCAGTCAGATCCAACTCGTTGATCACAGCCTTGTCGGAAACACTCAGCAGAGAAGTGCCTTCCTTGGCAACCAGCTTGGTAATTGTGCCGCCCTTGACGTTCAGCGCGCCATTGAGTGTAACAGTACCATAGGTGCCGTCCAAGAAATAGGTTCTTCCGGTGGAATTGGAAGTATTCACGATGGGATAGTTGCCGTCGTAAACGATCACATTACCGCCACTGGAATTAATAGTCAGCTTACCGGCAGTGATCTCTGCATTGTAAATATTGGCATTACCCTTTTCAATGCTGATAGTATGCTTGTTACCGTAGTCGTTGTCGTAGCTACCGCCATAGACATTGACATTGCCATTATCACACAGACGCAGGGCTGCCCAGTTCATACTCATTGTGCTAACAGTACCTTCACCCATAATATTCAGGTTGAAACTGGTCCATGCACAGATAGCAGATAGATTGTTAGATGCAGCTCTGGTGTTGCGCACAGTCTTGCCATTCAGGTGCAAGCAGACATCGGGAGTACCGTTTTCCCAGGTTGCCATGTAAATGATGGCATTGCGGGAAGCGTCGCTGGGTTCAATAATGTCGTTAGCAACATAGAAGTGGCCGCTGTTATCAATGGTAGTCTGGCTCGTCAGGCCCTTCCAGATAACGACTTTATCACAGTGAGGACACTTGGCCTCATAGTCAGAGCCGTCAGCGGGGAAGGTCATTGCATTGGCTGCAGCAATGATCTGGTCAGCCTCAGCCTTATTGAACTCAGGCTCCGGAGCAGGAGGCGGTGCATCAGGAGTAATTGCGCCGCCGCCGACACAGGCCAGTGCGCTGCCCTGACGCTCGATGCTTGCGCTGCTCTGTACAGCGCTGAAGAAGCCCTTGGCAGCCTCTGCGGCAGTTTCATCCGCAAAGTCAGTGGTAAATACGCCATTTGCGTTGACACCGATGGATGCGCCGGTGGTCAGACCGGTAGCATCTGCCTTCACATCCACCATAAACTTCAGTTCGGCAATGGTGGGTGTGCCGGAGATCTTCAGGCTATCGGCAGTTGCCTTAGCAACGGTGATGCTGCCGATCTTACCTGCCTCAATGTTCAATGTACCCTCACTATGGGTGATCTTATCGATCTCGCCGCCATAGATATTGAAGGTGCTGGGCTCCATGCCTGCGTAATGCGCATTGACATGGCAGCCGGTGATCTTACCGCCATAGATATTGACGGTACCGCGGTTCCATGCACGGATGGCATCGGAGTTGATAGCCTTAATTTCGCCGTCGTAGAAGTTCAGAGTGCCCTTGCCGGCGGAGCCGCCGTGGAACTGGATAACACCAATGCCCAGGAACACATCGTCTGCAGTGGTGTAAGTACCGCCGAAGACATTGACTACACCGCCGTTGGGATGTACAACGCCATCAGGTGTCTTACCGTTTTCGCCCTTGGTTACGGAAACAGTACCGTTACCCATAATCGTCATCGGGCTGATAAATACATTGCGGCCTACGCCGGTAATGCTCTTGCCGTTGAGGTGCACGCAAGGTGCGCCGCTAACGGTCTGGATAGCTGCATGGGTCAGTGTGAAGTTCTTATCCGCATAGTAGTGGCGGCCTTCGTACAGGAACTGCTCGTAACGCTGATTGGTCTCGCTGTAGCGGTCAACCAGGGAAGACAGCGGAGTCCACTGGACGTTTTCCTCACAGTAGGGACAATCTGCAGTATAGGTAGAACTGTCGGTGGGGAACTTCATTGCTTTGGCCTGCTGGGCCACAGCCTTGAAGTTGAAGGGAGCGGGCTCACAGAACAGGGCCGTGCCCTCACGGCGCAGGGTTGCGCCTTCCTCAGCCGCAGTGAAGTATGCCAGAGCTGCATCTGCAGCGGCCTCGGTCTCAAACGCAGTGGTGAATACGCCCTCTGCGTCGATGCCGATCATCGCGCCGGACTTCATTTCGCCAATCTTAGCCAGGACGCCTTCTGCCAGCGTTACCTTGGAAACCTTGGGCGCGCCGGAAATTTCCAAAGTGCCGTTCTTGGTGATCTTAACGCTGCCAACGCTACCACCGGCCAGAACAATGTTGCCGCCCCGTGTGTTCTGTGTTTCTGTAGTAATAGCACCTTCAACAGTGCCGCCGAAAACAGATGCATCGCGCATTCTGGCCTTGATGGCAACACCGTCGGTCTTAATGGTGCCGTCGTATACATTGATCTGGTTGCCTGCATCACCACGGTTTGCAATGATGGGCATATTGCCCTTCTCTGTTGCAACATAAGTACCGCCGCACAGATTCAGAACCCAGTTGTTGGAAATAACGCTGGCTGTCCTGCCGCCTTCACTGCTGCCGCTGCCGGACATAGTACCCTTGCCCATAACGGTCAGGGTATTGGGTTTAAAGATGGTGAAGATCTCACAGCCGGTGCTGGTGATGGTCTTACCGTTGAGGTGCAAACAGATATCGCCGCCGTCCACCATATAAACGCCTTCGACGGTTCTGTTCTTATCCAGGTAGTAGTGCTTGCCGCCGCCCAGAACAACATCGGGATACCATTTGCTGTCCTTATTCGGCTCAGGCAGAGGCTCCCAAACAGCGCCTCTGTCACAGTACGGACAGGTGGTGGGCAGTTTTTCAGTATTGCTGAAGTCCATCTTCAGGGAGTTCTCGTAAATCTGGGTGTAATCAGGCTCGGTGCCGTAGCAAGCCAGCTGGTTGCCCTCGACCACGATGGAGCCGCCCTTGACCGGGCAGGAGATGATCTTCTGCGCTGCGGCCAGCTGGCTGGCGCTCATCTCTGTGGTGAATACGCCACGGGCGACAACGCCGATCTTGGACTTGCTGTTCAGCTTGGTAAAGTCAAGGAGAATGCCCTTGTCGATCTTCAGCTGGGCGATCTTGACAGTACCGGACATATTGATCTTAGACTCGGCGCCAACAGTCAGCGTGCTGTCGCAAACGAAGCCGCTGTGAATGTTAACATTACTGTTCTTGATTGCGATTGCTTCGATCTTGGGATCCTTGCTGACGAACTTACCGCCGTAGAAGTTGACGGTAGTGCCATGGCTGCCGTTGATGGCGAGAACACCGGCGGCAGCCTTGACCTGATGCTGTGCAGGCAGCTCGTAGGTACCGCCGTAGATATCCATCTTGCCGCCGAGGCCGCCACAATAGAAGAGGGGATTGATCATCTTGCCACCGCCAACGGTGTCAAGAAGGGTCACCTTGACCTCATTATAAATAAAGAAGCGACCCTGACCCTCGGCAAACTCCATAGTCTTGCCGTTCAGGTCAATAACGATATCGTCGCCCTTTTCCTTCTCTACGTCACCCAAAATGGAGGTAGAGCAACCCTCGCCGTTAGCAGGGACATAATAGTGTCCGGAAGCCTCGGGCAGCAGAGAGAAGTTGGTGCCGGACCAGGGAACGAACTTGACCTTCTTATTACAGTGCTCACAGAACCTGGTAACATCCTTGAAGGTCATTTTAATAATGTAAGCAATAATAGTCTTGCCGTTGGCATCGGTCAGGACCTGAACATGGTCGCCGGGCTCCAGCTTGTCAGCCTCGCCTCTGAACTTGCTGAAACCAACCGTAGCAACATTGAAGACCTTCATGCCTTCTGCAGGCTTAACAATTTCCTTGCTTTCAGGCAGGTCAGCGCGCTGCAGCTGAATGTTGCCATTTTCCAGGACACACTCAAACTGCCACTGACCACCGGCCAAAACTTGACCACCGCTGGCAGCAGTGCCACGGTAAGCATCGGTAACGATGCCCTTACTGTTAGGATTCAGACCAACGATGCAGTTTGCAATCTCATCGATCTTGGTAGCCACTGCCTTACTCTTGGTCTTGATGGTAACAACCTTACCGTTATGAGCCATTTCAAAGACATAGTAGCCGTTATCATCCGGCACACGGGCAGTGCACTTGTTGGCGCTGTCGTATCTGCGGCTCAGGTTATAGTAAACCCCTGCATCCACTTTTCTTTCGTTGATGAAGGCATAGACCATCTGACCGGAGGCATCAGAGACAAAGAGGCCTCTGTCGCCAGGCTGGATAGTGGTTTCTGCGCCCCGCTCCTGATGGATGCCGGACAGGTTATAAATCTTACATGCAGGATTGACGATCTTGGACAGCATGGTTCCGCCGTCGGGGCTGACCAAGGTGACGATCATACCTGCCACACTGGAAACCGTGTAGTTATAACGGCCGTAATCCACATAGCCATGGCCTACGACGTTGGTATAGCTGAAAGCATCCTTAACCACATCGCCGTCCAGAATAAAGCCGACCAGCTGATTCTGCTCCAGCCAACGGATCAATGTTTCATTCTTTGTTTTCAGGTTCTTAAACTTGCCGTCGCCAAAGTACGTGATGGTATACCAGCCGTCTTCATCGGGCAGACGGTTTGCACCGCGGGAATCGGTCTTGTAATAAACAGGGCCGGGTGCTCTGCGGATGTAGATGTAGATCTCCTTGATATTGCCCAGGGTGTCTTCCCAGACAGTGATACGGTCGCCCACCTTCAGGCCATCCACAGCCAAACCGCGCTTCTCCGCATCCCATCTTGAGCTGGTATCGTAAATACCTACGCCTTCCGGCAGAGTGCCGGTGTAGGTATTGCCAATGAGGTTGGCCGCGCCGACCACCTTGGTAGCAGTAAAGGTGTTGCCGTTAACCTCGGTAACGTCAAACTGCTCGCAAGCGATTCTGCCGCGAATACCGTTCTGGGAGGGCTGGGTGCCTACAACATAGCCATCCTGGTCAAAAATCAAACCAATATGGGCGATGTCCTGGGTAACCTTGTCGACCATATTTACATCTTCCACATTCCGGAACTTCAGAGACAGACGCTCGCCGTTGCAGAACATCTCAACAGTATAAATGCCGTTCTCGTCAGGAACGCGGGTTGTCATTCTTTCGCCATAGTTGTAGAACTGCTGAACGCGCCAGTAAATAGCAGATTCTACAGGACTGGTCATGACTGCGAAATGGGTAGCCTCGTCCAGATCGTTGCCGTAAACGAAAACCATATCCAAAGGCCGCACATCAGCAGGTTCGATCAGCTCGCCCTTGGTTTCTCTCGGGCCGGCAAAGTTCATAACCTTGGTGTTTTCTGTGCAGGTGATCTGCTTTGTCAGACCATCCAGGGTAGCACTACCGTTGAGGGTAATGACATTGCCTTCTACCTTAACTACGTAGAAGCCCTTGGCCATTTCCTTTGCAATGGTAGTAACGTCCTTTGCATCAACAACATTGCCATTGTCATCAAACACCAGGCCAACAGCATCCACAGTGTCGATGTAGTTGACCAAACGCTTGTCGGTGAAGACATACTCCACCTGCTCACCGTCATGGGCAAATGTCACATGATATTTGCCGTCTGCGCCCGGCTCACGGGCGGACATGCCGGTAGTGGCATTCGAAAACGATGCTTTGTCGATATTCCAATAAATATCGGCGCGGCCGCCCTTGGGTCCGTTGTTCTCATCGCCGGTAGGACCTTCTTCTGCAGGTCCGGACAGAACGATGCCCAAAACAACGCCAACAACAGCCAAAACAGCAACGATGGCAATGATCAGCCATAACCACTTTTTGCTCTTCTTGTTCGCTTCTTGTTGCATAAGCTTTCTCCTTCCTGTTTCCATAGAGGTGGCGCCCTCTATCCTATACACACATATGCCTGAAACACATATATTTTGCCAGTGGATTTCACGGCAAAACACATACAATCCCACAGTAATATGTATTCTATCCTATTCTATCACCAAAGCACCTGAAACACAATGCACAATTCCTACAAAATCCGCCCGAATTATTGGGCAAAATTACTAAATTATTATTCTAAATCACCAATTTCTTCCACCCAGAAGAAAATCCCCCTTCCCTGCCATCGCAGGAAAGGGGAATCATCACTTTATGGTGTTTGCATTGTTGAGTACCAGACTGCTGTACAAAAACAGTACATCCTGGCCGGAAAAGTCTATATACCGCTCCAGCACCGCACTGCTGATGTAGCGGATATCCACCAGCGTTACGGATTTGTATTCCGACACAAGCAGCGGCGCGATGGCGCTGCCGAAGGAGTCCCGGAAGAGAATCAGTTCCCGGTCCGTTTTCGCGTCGGGGTTTTCCATCCGCAGCAGAGATTTCGGCCCGGACAGATACACCTCATACAGGTCCTTCCCTGCCAGCTTTTGCAGATCGTAAACGGCATTGTAGCTTTCCGTTTCAAAGTCATAAACCCGGCAGTTTTTCAGCCGCTCACTTTCCAGAATATACAGCGTTTCCGGCTCCATCGGCAGTGCCGCCTGCCCGTAATAAACGCCGTAGAAGGGGCGATTGATTTCTGTCTTTGTGAAATCCTCCGCCTTGGGCGCAGGCATACCCATTCCCCGGCACAAAAGCTGCGCCGCCGGCAACAGCTTTTCCTGCCGCCAGTGGGTGTCGGTAAAGTAATAGCTGTCCTTGTTTAAAGCACCGGTCAAATCGATATGCGCTGCCCAGGGCATTTGATTTTCCAACCGGGCAAACATTGCCTGATAGTCCATAGCCAGATGACCACTGTCCTGGGCCAGGTAATACCCCTTGTCGGGAATCACTGCGGCATAGACCTTACTGCCGGTGTCCTTAAGATACTTCTCGTAAACATAGTTAAATCGGGCCGCCGCATAATCCACACTTTCCGGATTCAGGGGATACTCCTGCTTGGCCGCATAGCCGTCGGCAATATAGATCCCGTTGTTGTCCTTCTGCATCAGCACATAGGTGTGAAACAGAGATTTTGCTGTCCGGAAAGCATCTCTGGCCGGAAACTGATCCAGCGTGAATTTTTCAAAATCGGTCATAAATCTGCCCGAGAGGATCGTGTCCTGATTCACCGCCGGAAATTGGGCCAGCGGCCGCCGCTCGGGAACCGACATTTCCCTTGCCGGGGCAAACCAGGAAAGCACCGCAAGTCCTGCCCATAAAACCACCAAGACCGCTGCGCCGATATTTCGAATTTTCTTATCCATACACGCCCTCCTTAGGCAGAGAGGACTCGAACCCAAGTAGCCTCCCAGCAGCCCTATTTGCTGCTTTTTGCCTTATCTTCCTTGCCTTGCGCCAGCAAGGCGGCGTCATCTGCGCCAAAAATCTATCAAATATTACTTGCTGAGAGGTGCTTCGCAGTTTTCAGCGGTCTGCATTTTTCAAGGCAAAGAAAATCACGAAGACAATACTACCTGTATTATCAAGGGATTTTCTGATGCATTGGGGAATGCAGGCCGCTGAAAACCTGCTTGAGTTCAAGTCCTCTCTGCCTAAAAACGAAAATACAGGAAGGGATTGAAAGACCCATCCACCAAATAGGCAGTGCAGACCAGCAGCAAACCGATCAGCACAATCGGCTCTAAAACCGCGCCGATCCTCGTCTTTTCCACCTTTTGGGCCAGGTGCTTTATAAGGGGTGTCGCCCCCACAATGCCTGCCGCAAACAAAAGGCCGTAAGAGCGCAAATAGTATACACTTTCCCCGGTAATCAGCGGTACGCCGCCGATTCCAAACAGACCGGCCATATCCGCTGCCGCCTGGGAAAGATCCGCCGCATTAAACAGCACAAAGCCTAAAATCACCACCAAAAGCACATACACCCGCCGGAGAATATCCGGCAATTTCTGCAGCAAGGGAATCTGCTTTTCCAGCAGCAACGCTACCGCATACACAAGCCCCCACACAACGAAATTCCAGGCCGCTCCGTGCCACAAGCCGGTGAGCATCCAAACCACCAAAATGTTAAAAATCCACCGACCCCGGCTAACCCGGTTGCCGCCTAGTGGGATATACACATAATCCCGGAACCAGCTGCCCAGGCTGATGTGCCACCGGCGCCAGAATTCCGCCACAGATCTGGATAAATAGGGATAGTTAAAGTTCTCCGGAAAATGAAAACCGAAGATTCTTCCCAGGCCGATGGCCATATCGCTGTAGCCGGAAAAATCGAAGTAAATATGCAGCGTAAACGCAATGGCATACATCCAGTAAAACACCACGGATTTTTCCCCGGATGCCCGGAAAATATCGCACAGCTGTCCCAGCTGATTGGCGATGAGCACCTTCTTGCCAAGGCCCACCAAAAACCGCCGCAGGCCCAGGGTAAATGCCTCATAGCTGTGGCTACGATTTTCCAGCTGCTTCGCCACATCCACATACCGCACGATGGGTCCTGCGATCAGCTGGGGAAACAGCGAAACATACGCGCCAAAAGAAAGGATATTTCTTTGCACAGCGGCATTGCCCCGGTACACATCGATGGTGTAGCTTAAGCATTGAAAGGTGTAAAAGCTGATGCCGATGGGCAGCGCCAAACGCAGCAGCGGCAGGCCCATCCCGGTAAGGGCATTGAAGCTGCCGACAAAGAAATCCGCATACTTAAACACCGCCAAGAGCCCCAGGCTGACCGCCACGGAAACCGTCAGCCAAACCCTTTTCCAGCGCTTGCTTTCGCACCTGTCAATGGCCAGACCGCAGCCGTAAAACAGCCCGATGGTGGCCACCATCAAAAGCACATACTTTGGCTCTCCCCAGGCATAAAAGAAAAGGCTGGAAAACAGCAGCCAGGCATTTTTCAGTTTATCCGGCAGCAGGAAATAAACCCCCACCACTACCGGCAGAAAATAAAACAAAAACGGAATCCCGGAAAAGAGCATACAGTCCCTCCAAAAAGATAAGGGCAGCAGCTTGGCTGCCGCCCTTGCAAGTATTATTCGGTAATTGCCTCGTCGTAATTGATCACAGCATCGGGATATGCGGCTTTAAAGCTATTAACAAACGGCTCGATTACATTGTTGATACCGTAGTAAAACAGCACATATTCCCCGCCAATGGTAGCAATGGTAAAATGCTCCGGCATACCGCAAAGCCAACGGTTGCTGACCACCGTTTCACGCAGTGCCTTGGTAAAGTCCTCAGCAGACTTCCCCTCAGCCATATGGAAAGCGGCGCCGGTAAAATGATTGGCCATCATACCGTGCATCAACGATGCCGCCTGATCGATATTCTCGATCTGCTGCGCAGGCACCAGCAGTGTGGCGGTCAAGCCTTCATCGGTCAGACTGTAGTTGCCGGGGGCATTCTCTGCGGGATTTGCCGCATCGCCGCCCATGGCGTAAAAACGCTTGTCCTCCGGGATGCCGTTCCAGATATTGGTCAAAATCTCCAACGCATCCTTCGGCGCATTTTCATTGGTAACTTTGTTGTCCTCTTTTTTACCGCAAGCAGCCAAACCCATCACCAGGGTCAGCGCAAGAATCATTGCGATACATTTTTTCACTTTTTGGTCTCCTCCAGATTTTTTGACTTCACTTTTCGGTGGATCAGCGTCAGCAGAACGATTCCCAGCACAACGCCGCAAGAATCAATTCCCACATCCAGCAGACCGGGGCCCCGGTCTGGAACGAACATCTGGATACCCTCATCCACAAAAGCCGCTGTTACACCGCAAACTGCGCTGAAAAGATACAGCTTCGGTGTCTTATGCAGCATACCAAACAGCCACCGCAAAGCACAGCCCAAGAGGGCAAATTCGCTGAAATGGGCAAGCTTGCGAAGCAGACCTCTCCCCTCTTGGGGCATACCTGCTTCATAGCCGGGCATCAGCCGGGAGAGAATATCCCCCACCCAGTTGCTCAGGGCGCCGGAAACTTCGCCGGGCAGCAAGGAGTTGCCCCAAATAAAGGCCAGATTCAGCACCAGAAAGGCAATGCACCAGCCCATTCGTTTCTTCGTGCGGATCATCCCAAAACCCCCAGGTGCTCCAGAAGGATCTTCAGTCCCAGCAAGATCAAAATGATACCGCCGGTGGCCTGGGCCTTCTTTTCAAAGCGGCTGCCAAACACATTTCCCACCTTCACGCCAACACCGGAAAGGGCAAATGTCACCACACCGATCAGTGCCATAGCCATCCAGATATTCACATCCCCGGCCATTGCCAGAGAGATACCCACGGCCATTGCATCGATGCTGGTAGCGATTGCCATTAACAGCATTGTTTTGAAAGAGAAATCTGCACTGTTTCCTTCGCAGTCGCAGCCCTTTTCAACGGCTTCCTTGAGCATATTGATACCGATGACCGCCAGAAGGCCAAAGGCCACCCAGTGATCAAAAGCCTCGATGGCTCCGGCAAACAATCTGCCCAGGAAAAAGCCGATCACAGGCATTATAGCCTGAAAACCGCCAAACCAAACACCGCAAATTGCGCTTTCTTTCCATCCTGCTCTTTTCACGGACAAGCCTTTGCAAACGGAAACCGCAAAGGCGTCCATACTCAACCCCACTGCCAAAAGCAGCAGCTCTGCAAGTTTCATATGTTCTCCTTCAAGCGGCTGTTTTGTTCGTTCCGGCACATTGTATCAGCAGCTTTTCCTGCTGTCAATAAAACGGGCAAAAAGTTCACAATTCCTTTTCAAATTTGGAATTCAGCCGCTAATAATTATACAAATTATTCCAGAAAATCAAATTTCCGGTTTTTGATCCCGGTGCATCAGCGCCATCACTTCTTCATAGGGGTCTGCACCGCAGTTTACCACATTGTTCACTGCCCGGACAATGGGCATATCCACCCGATAGTGCTCCATCAGCCGCATGGCCGCTGACAGCGCGTGGATACCTTCTACCACCATACCCACCTGCTTGATGGCATCCTCCGGTTTCACACCCTGACCCAGCAGCATACCGCAGCGGTTGTTGCGGCTGTGGACAGAGGTGGCGGTCACGATCAGATCGCCCACACCGGCAAGGCCATAAAAGGTACGCTCATCACAACCCATCGCCCGGCCCAGCCGCACGATCTCTGCCATACCCCGGGTGATCAGTGCCGCTTTGATGTTGTCACCAAAGCCCAGACCCAAAGCAATACCGGAGCCCAGCGCCATAATGTTTTTCATCGCGCCGCACAGCTCCACACCCAGCACATCTGTGTTGGTATACACACGCATACACGCACTGGTAAACACTTCCTGCACCAGCTTTGCCGCCGCCATATCCTCGCAGGCGGAAACAATGGTCGTAGGCAGGTCCTTCGCCACTTCCTCTGCGTGGGTAGGGCCGGACAAAGCCACCAGCTTCACCGCCGGATTTTTCAGCTCGTCACCGATGATCTGGGTCATTGTAAAGAGGGTGTCCTTTTCCATACCCTTTGCCACATCCACCACGATCTGTCCGTCGGTGATATACGGCGCAGCGAGTTTGGCCGTACTGCGCACAAAGGGCGACGGCACAGCAAACAGCACAATATCCATACCCTCACAAGCCAGGCGGATTTCCTTGGTGAAAGCCACCTGCTCCGGAATTTCCATACCGGGCAGATTGGGATGGCGGCGTGTGACGGAAAACTCGTCAATTTCCTTTTCCAGCGCCGACCAGACGGTCACACTATGACCGCTTAAGCAGAGCATTCTGCTCAGGGCCATACCCCAGGTGCCGGCACCTAAAACACCAATTTTCTTCATAGCTTACTCCAAAATATAGGCATCTGTGATCTCACCGTAATAAGCGGTGTGATAGTCGTTTTCGTTTGCAGTGCCCTTTGCATAATACCGGGCATCGCATTCCGGGTCAATGGCCGCCGGGTCCTGATCCTGCTTGTAAATGACCTTGCATTCCAGCGTCAGCGGCAGCTGCTTAATTGCCGGCACATTCACCGTCCGACCGGGTACTGCCGTCAGACCCAGCTGCGCAAACTTATCCATATCTCTACCGGACTTTGTGCCACAAACTCCCAGGATATTCTTATCGAATTCACCCATGGGCACATTGACGGTAAACTCCCCGTTTTTCTCCAAAAGCGCCTTGGTATAGCGGCTCTCCCGGACAAAGGCGATGAAGATCGGTCTTCCCCATTGGACACCCAGCGTACCCCAGCCGATGGTCATAGTGTTGGGCTTGCCATCTGCCTGGGTGGTAAGCAAAATACCCTTTCCCACATTTTCCGTGATCTGACCGGCATACTCCCAAACATTGATTTGTTTATGCATAATAAATCCTCCAAAGGCGATTTTCTTAAATTATATGCGCTTTATTATAGCTGTAAACCATAGAAAAATCAAGGCTTTCCGATTGACAATCCCCTGCAACCTGCTATAATCTGTACAGAACAGAAAGGCAGAAAAACACTTATGCGTAAAAAAGCTTTACTTACGGTTTTTAAAGATACCATTCCCGTGCTAACCGGTTATCTGTTTTTGGGTGCCGGTTTTGGCATTCTTTTAGGCGAAAGCGGCTACGGCATCGGCTGGGCATTTTTTATGAGTCTTTTTATGTTTGCAGGCTCAGGACAGTACCTGGCCGTCAACCTGCTTGCCACCCACGCCTCTCTGATCAGCAGTGCCATCGCCACGCTTCTGGTCAATGCCCGGCATATCTTTTACGGAATTTCTCTCATCGAAACCTACCAGGATGCCGGCAAGAAAAAACCCTATATGATCTTCGCCCTCACCGACGAAACCTACTCTCTGGTGACCCAAAACCAGCCGCCCGAGGGCATCAGCCGCAATCAGTATTGTTTTCTGGTCTCCCTTTTTGACCACATCTACTGGATTGCCGGCTGTGTGTTAGGCAACATTGCCGGCAGCACCCTGCCCATCAATTTTGAGGGTGTGGAATTTGTGCTCACCGCGCTGTTTGTTACTATGTTTGTGGAGCAATGGCTCACCCACAAGGACCACCGCCCGGCCATCATTGGCCTCGGCTCCACGGTGATCTGCCTTTTGATCTTCGGCAGAGAGCTGTTTTTGATTCCTGCGATGGCAGTAATCGCCCTCCTTTTGACCATATCCCGAAAGACCGGAAGGAGGGTTACCGATGCCTGAATTGCATAGCGTTCTTATTATAGTCGTTGCCACATTGGTAACAATGGCCACCCGTTTCCTCCCCTTCCTGGTTTTCGGAAAGGGCAAGAAAACCCCGGATATGATCGTCTACCTGGGGAAAGTCCTCCCCTGCGCCATTATGGGTATGCTGGTGATCTACTGTCTGAAGGACATTTCCTTCCTCACCGCCCCCTACGGCATCCCGGAACTGATCGGCTGTGCCGTGGTCGCTCTTCTGCATCTGTGGAAGCGGAACACCCTGCTTTCCATTGGCGTCGGCACCGTGTTTTATATGCTTTTGGTGCAGCTTGTCTTCTAACGAAAAATGCCCTCCATCCGGAGGGCATTTCTTTTTATAAAGATCTGGTCCATTCGGTGATCAAAAGACCCGGGATCATCCACAAAAGTTCGTACAGGAACATACTGGCCGGGGTCAGATACTGCGTTGCGCCAAGGATCGCCAGCACCAGCATCATCACCATACCCAAAATGCCGCCGGCCATATGGACCGCCACACCTGCAACCACCGCGCTCTTTAAAGATCTTGCGCCGGTGACCGCATAGGCAAAGGGTGCCAGGCCGCTGCCGGTAACCAATGCCACAGCTTTGGCATCCGCTTCCGGTTCTTTTTGGGACATTTCCAACCGCACATCCGGCTGGGGGAACAGCATCCGCTTGATGTTGACATCAAACGCGCCCCGGATAAACTCCTCGGTGAGCATAAAATCGTTGCTGATCAGCACCGGCTGCAGCTTTCGATATCCGCACAGGGTTGCCAAACCGGAGGCGTTGGCTCTTGTTGTTTCATAAGCCACCGCAAACAGTCCGCAAAACTCACCGTCCACCGCCACGCAAACCGCCTGGCTGATCCGCATACCCTCCGGCACCTCCACACCCATTCCCTTCAGGAAGGGCAAAAGGCCTACCAACACAGATTCTCCGTTTACCTCGCCACCGATGCCTCCGTCTTCATAATAACGGAAGTTTTCCGCAGTATAGTGCATACCGTTGCGGCTGTCCAAAAGTCCGGTAAACAAAGGCTCCAGAGAGCCGCCGTTGGCGCTGACCACTGCCGTTGCATAGGCAATGATCTCATCCGGCTGACGGCTACCATAGAATTTCACACCGTTGAGCTTGACATTGCCGGTGGGGAAAAGGTCGCTGTGATCCAGGGGGAACAGCAGCTTCTTGCTCAACTGCTCCACGCTCTGCCAGCCGCAAAGGACGCTGCCCAGGCTGTGGAGCCGCTTCTGCAGTACCGCCATAGGACGGGAGAAGATCACAAACATAGATGCCGGCATAGCGGCCAGGGTGGTTACTGCCGCGACCTGCACACCCACAGATACACCGTGGAGCACTGCGCCCACAATACCGGTGGCCACACTGACACCCAATGCAACCATAGCATAAATGCTCAGCACTTTTTCCTGCTTGGGGCTGTCATAGAGGGTGTCCATAAAGTCCTCTACCTGACCTTCGCTGCGGAGCAGTGCGCTTTGGTCCTGGTGATAGTTTTCCTGCAAAGTAATGCTGTCCAAATTGGTGGCCTTGCGCATCGTATCCAGCTGGCCAAGCATTGCCGTTCTTTGCTGATAGGTCCGCCACAAGGACATGGTCACCTGCAGGCTGAACGCAGCGCAGCAAGGTACCCGCAGCTGGCGCAGACAGAGGATTCCGTCCACACAGCAGATAAGGAAGGTAAACACCAAAAGGGTGTTCAGAGAAAAGCGCTTGCGCACCAAATCGGCAACACCCTCGATCAGCTGGAAGCTGCCCAACAGTGCCGAGACCAGCATAATCCAGAACTGACTGAACACCATCAGCCGCATCCGGTCCGGCTGTACAAGGCCAAAGGCAAACATTGCCGTAGCCACCGCGGAAACCAGCACCACCAGCACACTGAAGAAAATAGCCGCCTGGAGCTTTCCAAGGCCCTTTTCGCTCATAGCATAGTACAGCTTTTCCGGGCCTGCCACCAGCTTGCGCTTCAGCTCCCGGAAGCGGGAACGGGGGTGGATCAGCACCGGCCGTGCCGGCACATATTCGCCGATAGGCTGCTCATAATCCGGCTCCCACTGTTCGGAGTACGGCTCTGTGCTTTCCTCCTGCACAATATTCTCCTGCTCGTCCTCATCATCGATGATCTGGGCATTGTTGACCTTGCCCTTCACATCCGGAATCACTTCCAGACGAATGGTGGCATCCGTTACGCCACTGTCCTGACTGGTTTCTTCCACCGGTGCAAAACGGACCGTGTCTGTAGTTGCCTGAACAGATTCTTCCTGCACCGGCTCCTGCTGATCTTGTTCCTGTTGAAGTTCGGTTTGCTCCTGGGAGCTTTCTTCCCTTTCGTCAGAGCCTTCGCCAAATTCTTTCAGAATATCTTCCAGGGTAAATTCCTGCAGTTCGTTTTCGTCCATACTTAAACTCCCCTCTGGCGAACAGCCTCATAGAGCAAAATCGATGCCGCAGCAGAGGCGTTCAAAGATGTGATCCGGCCTTTCATGGGAATATGCACCGTTACATCACAGTTCTGCCGCACAAGCCGGCTCATACCGTCTCCCTCGGAGCCGATAACGATTGCCGTCGGACCGGTCAGATCTGCCTGGTACATAGGGATAGAGCCTTCCGCAGCAGTGCCGAAGATCCACACACCCTTTTTCTTCAGTTCTTCCATAGCCCCATTGATGTTGGTGACCCGGGCCACCTTCATATACTCTATCGCACCGGCAGAGGCTTTGGCCACCACCGCAGTGAGTCCTACGCTGCGCCGCTTGGGAATGATCACACCGTGGGCGCCGGCGCACTCACCGCTTCGGAGAATTGCACCCAGATTGTGGGGGTCAGACAGTTCATCGCAAATGATGATCAGCGGCGCTTCTCCCCGGTCTGCGGCCTCCTGCAAAATATCGTCAATGGTATAGTACTCCCGGGCAGCCGCATAGGCGATGATGCCCTGGTGGGAACGGGTGGTGCTCATCATATCCAGCTTCCGTCTGTCCACCGGAACCACCACAGCGCCAGCCTCTTTCGCCTGGGCAGCCAAATGCTGCAAGGCCCGGTCGGTATCTCCGGAGGCAATGAAAACTTTATCGATGGTTCTGCCGCTGCGCAGCGCTTCCGTCAGCGCGTTTCGCCCTTCCAGCTGACCCTCGTTTTCTTCTTGGATGGGTGCCGGTTTTTCTCTGCGGCGATACCGTTCTTCTTTCATAACATTTCTCCTTGGTGTATGCACAGTTTTGTCCATTATAGCAAAAAAACTCGTCTGCTACAACTGCTAATTTTTATAAGATTATAAATTTACAAAAAATTTACCCAAAAAAGGTGTATCTTTCGTTGCGACATCGAGAAAAATATGCTATTATGACCAAAAACAGCCGAGGAGGCGAATCATTTGGATAACAATAACAAAAAGCCAGAAAACAATGACAAGAAACCAAAGAGCAGAATCTGGATCATTCTGATCATCACCGCAGCAACCCTTTTGATCGGCACCTGGATCTACAATGCCATTTCTGCCAGCCAATATATAGAAAAGGACTTTTCCCATTTTTTGGAGGTCAAAAACAGCGACAATCTTGCCGAGGTAGAACTGCGGCACGACCGGATTGTCTATTTGACCAAGGAAGAGTCCAAAAAGCCTGCCGCCCAGCAAAAGGCCTTCTATACCGGTCTCCCCACCGGAAGTGACACCTACGCCCTTGCCGAAGAGCTGAACGATACGGGTGTGAAGGTCAACCGGCAGATCGTAGAGGACAACTCCGGCATTATGATGATCCTGTCCTATGTGGTGATGTTTGCGGTGTTGTTTGGCGGTATGAGCCTGATCTCCCGTCGGCTGAACGGTGAGGGTATGATGGGCTCTGTCGGCGGCAACAAAGCCAAAATGTATATGGAAAAGCAGACCGGTGTCACCTTTAAGGATGTGGCCGGACAGGACGAGGCAAAAGAATCTCTGCAGGAGATCATCGACTTTCTCCACAATCCCCAGAAATACACCGAGATCGGTGCAAAGCTGCCCAAGGGTGCTCTTTTGGTCGGCTCTCCCGGCACCGGCAAGACGTTGCTTGCCAAGGCCGTAGCCGGTGAAGCCAATGTCCCCTTCTTCTCCATCTCCGGCTCGGATTTTGTGGAGATGTTTGTAGGCGTCGGTGCCAGCCGTGTCCGCAGCTTATTCCAGCAGGCGGCAAAGGTTGCGCCCTGCATTATCTTCATCGACGAGATCGACGCTGTGGGCCGTTCCAGAGATTCCCGTTACGGTGGCAACACCGAGCAGGAGCAGACCCTCAACCAGCTTCTGGGTGAGATCGACGGCTTCGATTCCTCCAAGGGTATCGTGTGCCTGGCCGCCACCAACCGCCCGGAGATCCTGGACAAAGCGCTTCTGCGTCCCGGCCGTTTCGACCGCCGCATCATCGTGGACACCCCCAACCTGCAGGGCAGATTGGACACATTGAAAGTCCACACCAAGAAAATCAAGCTTTCCGAAGATGTAGACCTGCATAAGATCGCCCAGGCCACCGCCGGTGCAGTGGGTGCAGACCTGGCAAACCTGGTAAACGAAGCCGCGCTCCGGGCCGTCCGCCAGGGCAGACAGGCAGTCAATCAGGAAGATTTGCTGGTATCCTTCGAGGTGGTCATTGCCGGTACAGAAAAGAAACACACGGTCCTGACCGATACAGAAAAGCGGATGGTTGCATACCACGAGGTAGGCCACGCGCTGGTCTCCGCATTGGAAAAGGAATCCACCCCGATCACCAAGATCACCATCGTTCCCCACACCTCCGGTGCATTGGGCTATACCCTGTACCTGCCCGAAGACGAAAAATACCTCTCCACCAAGGATGAGCTTTTGGTGGAGCTGCGCTCCCTTCTGGGTGGCCGTGCCGCCGAACAGCTGGTATTCGGTGTCCAGACCACCGGCGCTTCCAACGACATCCAGCGGGCAACTGACATTGCCAAAAAGATGGTCACCCTTTACGGTATGAGCGACGCGCTGGGTATGATGGCCCCCGCCACCGTCCAGCACCAGTATCTGGAGGGCAATGCCTACCTGGACTGCTCCCAGGAGACCTCCGCCATTGTGGACAAAGAAATCAAAACCATCCTGGAAAAGTGCTATAACGATGCCAAAAAGCTTCTGGAAAACAATCGTCCGCTTCTGGACGAAATTTCTATGTACCTGCTGACCAAGGAGACCATCACCGGCGAGGAATTGATGGCCTTTATCAACCCTCCGGTTCCGGAATCCAAGGACGAAGAAACAGATACGGAATAATTTGCAGGAATTGTATCCAGGCTGTTGACTTTTGTCGTAAATCGTATATACTAGTAGTAATCAAATACCCTATGAAGTGCCCCGGGAAAGTGGCCCAGCGCCCACCGAAGGATTAACAGTCTCAGGTATCCTGCCATGGATAAGACCGGAACACAGAGGACTCTCTGGAGAACACATTGAGTTGTGTGCCGAAGGTGCAAGGCAGCGGCTAATTTAGCCTAACCGAATCTCTCAGGCAAACGGACAGAGATATGCAAGCAAAGACGCAGTATGTCTATGTTGCAGGCAGTCCTCGGTTTGGACTGCCTGTTTTTTTAAGAAAGGAAGATCATTATGTACGGAAAACCCATTGATTCCATCGGATTTGTATCCCAATTTGACCCGGAAGTTGCCGCAATGATGGACCGGGAATTCTCCCGCCAGAAGGACGGCCTGGAACTGATCGCCTCCGAGAACTTTGCCTCCCCCGCGGTCATTGCCGCGATGGGTTCTGTTCTGACCAATAAATACGCGGAAGGCCTGCCCGGCAAGCGCTACTACGGCGGCTGCCAGTACGTAGACGAGCTGGAAGCGCTGTGCATCCAGCGTGCCAAAGATCTGTTCGGCGCGGAGTTTGCCAATGTGCAGCCTCACTCCGGTGCCCAGGCCAATATGGCTGTGCAGTTGGCGCTGCTGCAGCCCGGTGATACCATGATGGGTATGAGCCTTGCCAATGGCGGCCACCTGTCCCATGGCAGCCCGGCCAACATCTCCGGCAAATACTACAATGTGGTCTCCTACGATGTTAACCACGAAACCGGTCTGATCGACTATGACCAGATCCGGGATATGGCCAAAAAGTGCCAGCCCAAGCTGATCATTGCCGGTGCATCCGCCTATCCCAGAGCCATTGATTTCAAGCTTTTTGCTGATATCGCCCACGAGGTTGGCGCGCTCCTGATGGTAGATATGGCCCACATTGCCGGTCTGGTTGCCGGCGGTGCTCACCAGAGCCCCGTGCCTTATGCCGATATCGTTACCACCACCACCCACAAAACCCTCCGGGGTCCTCGCGGTGGCCTGATTTTGGCAAAGGAAGAATTCGCAAAGAAGCTGAACTCCGCTGTCTTCCCCGGCACCCAGGGCGGTCCTCTGGAGCATGTGATTGCCGCCAAGGCTGTCTGCCTGAAGGAAGCTATGAGCGACGATTTCAAGACCTACGCCCACAACATCGTGGCAAACGCCCAGGTAATGTGCCAGTCCCTTCTGGAGGAAGGCTTTGATATGGTCACCGGCGGCACCGACAACCACCTGATGCTGGCAGACCTTCGTCCGCTGCACATCACCGGCAAGGAACTGCAGGAGCGCTGCGATCTGAACCATATCACCCTGAACAAGAACGCCATCCCCGGTGATCCGGAAAAGCCCTCCGTCACCAGCGGTGTCCGCATCGGCACAGCCGCCGTTACCACCCGTGGCCTGGGTGCAGAGGAAATGCGTAGAATCGCCCACTGCGTGGCCCTCACCGCCAAGGACTTCGAAGGCACCGCCGCCGAGGTCAAGGCCACCGTCGCCGACATCTGCCAGAAATTCCCCATGTATGTGTAATTGAAAAAGCCGCATCTGCCTGGCAGATGCGGCTTTTTATTTTGCAAGTGCAGTGTTTTTTAGCACCAAGGGCAAATCACATCCCCTTGTGTTCCCTGTCGTATATCCGTTTTTTGTACATGCGGATCTTCTTTATTCTGTCTGATGTGCCTGCGTGGTAAAATAGCAAATTTACAACAAATAAGCCCAGCACAAAAATCCCGGCAAATACCCAGATTATGATTCTTTCGTCCCGATAGTTTCTTATAGAATCTTCTCGACTAAGATATGTAGTATCACCTATCTTGATTATTTCAACAGTATCATTAAAGAAATTATCTGAACAAGTAAATGTGTATTGCTGACCAACCACAAGTTGTTTCTTAATATTCCCTTCGTTTCTGTTGATTACATAACGATTTCCGTCTGTGTCATAAATATCAAGACGCGATCCGCCCCTGCCGGTAGGAATTTTCGCATAGTCTTTAAGGGTAATTGACACTTCCTTCCAGTTATCAGGATGCTCATAGCTTGCATTTATAAAAATAAGGAACGCAATCAAAATTATCAACACACACGAAGCACCAATATGATCCCGCAGAATGATTTTGCGTTCTCTTTTAATGAAATCTTTTTGATTTTGAATATACTTTTTGTCTGTCACACAACTCACCCCGAGTACTTTACATAAGGAAACACTTGTCAACTGTACACATCCGGTATCAGACCGGTGTAAAGACAAACTTTTGGATCATACCGCTGCAGTCCGCAAATACAGTGACCGCGCCGTTACCTTCCATCTGGGCCTCTATCTGCACATCCCGGTCTTTGAGCATCTGCTTGACATAGGCCACCGGATCGTCCGTCTCCACCTCTTCAAAAAACACATCCCGCATCTGGTTGTTGGGACACATATTTTGAATCTCACGGACCATTTCATATTCTGCCATACCATCCTGCCCCCTTTGGCTTTGTTATAGCATACTTAAGAATGCATTTCAAGGAGAATGTACAGCAAATGCAGACACACCCTTGTTTTGCCTTCATGCAGAACAAAATTTGACAATTACCTACGCTATTGATACAATCAAAAAAGGGGGCGATTGTTTTGATTGGAAACATTTTGATAGTGCTGGGAATGTTGATCGCTGGATCAATCGTCTTCCTGTTCTTTCTTCCGCTGTCGCAAGGTTTTAAAAAGCTGAGCGAAATTATCACCTTTGGCTTGAAGGAAAAACTTGAGGATTGGATGGAGCCTTGGGAGGAAAGTGGTTTCTGCGGCGCTTTCGGCGGCAGACGAGGTCTCGTTATTTTGGGCGGCAGTCTGGGACTTGCAGGCATTACGGCAATCGTCCTGCTGCTGATGGGAAAGACCGGGGAAGATCTGTTGGGTATCTTTGTGGAAAATACCATTTTCGGCACCATGCTTGGAATTATGAACAGCGGTATCAATCTTTTGGCTGCATCTGCCGTGGTTTCCGTTGGTGTTTCTGTGTATATCGGAGACTTGCTGGCGCTACAATTTAGGGAAACAAAGTGGTACATCAAACTTTTAATCATGCCGTTTTTGGTAGCGGGTACCGTAGCGCTCGCAGTTATCCTGCGGGTACCTTTCGGCTGGTTGGCTATTGGCGGAGAGCGCGTAATCGCACCACTGTTCCAAGTGTGGGAGACCCAAACGTTCCTCAATATCCTGAGACTGATCCCGGCGATTATTATAGGCTATGTTGCTCTGGTGCTGATCCTGACCACCATTGCCGAGTATTTTGCAACTTTTGCCGCTGCGATGATGGGCCTTGCGCTCGTATCGGTGATCCTTCTGATCCCCATGCTTTTCGGTCTTGAGATCCCCGGCACCGCCAACGATGGCGTATTTGTGGTGATCATTCTGGCAATCGAAGCGTTTAAAGCGTATATGATGGATATCTATACCTGCCTATCGGACAAATTGCCTTTCCTTCCTGAGTTTGATTTTGATCTGGATTAAGCAAAAAGAGCAGCATAGCACCTTAATTCGAGACAATGGAACAACACTATTGTCCCCATACCCCACAAGAAAAGCAGACCACACCAAAAGGCGTGGCCTGCTTTTCTTGGCAGGGGCACAAGGACTTGAATTGCCATAGATTTTGCATTTGGTTAACTTTTGTTAACCATTTAGTACCATTCCTGTGGGTTTTCCGAACATTTAACCACCACTAAATACCATAGTTAACCACCTATAACCACCCCAATAAGGGGAAAAATAAGGGAAAACTTTTTAAAACGCCGCATAGTAGGTACAGAAAAACATTGTCCATTATGTAAAATACCTTTTAAAGTCTTCATAGGTAGATTCAATTCTTTTGGTATACTTTTCGGCATCGGTTTTTACCATGCTTATAAAAGAATTAAAATCAGTACCATTCTGGAACTTTTTTATTTGTTCTTTGTAATATTCGCAAAAACTATTCACATCAAATTCCGAAAAATTCTTCCCACCTATTGTTGCGTTAGTTAGTAGACCCATTGTAGATGTTTGCAACAATTCGACGCTTTCTCGTTCCCAGTTATTCAAGAGGTTTCCATATACATCGAGTACTTTTATACATGCCTCTTTCAGTTCGTAGGCTGTTTGCATATAGTTTACAAACATACTAACAGGATCATCAACCGGAATATACTCTTGAAGTTGTGATTTCTGCTTTTGAAGCGCAAAGAGGAACTCGAAAACAGCATATTTTTTTATTTGCGTTATTTCCTCGTTCTTCTTTTTCCTAAAACCAATAGCATAAAACAGCAATGCGACGCTAAACACTAATGACACAGAAAAGATATACGTCAGAATTTGCTTGATTCTAGGAATATTCAGCACAAAGTTTAGCGTGATTAAATCTTTTACGGATACTTCTGAATTCGCAAGGATAAGGCCCAAAAGGCTTGCGATTGCAGCGGTTAAACAAACCCATACATAAAACTTTGCTCGTTTCATATAATTATCTCCTATTTGCATAGCCAAATGGCTACTCAGCTTATTTAAGTTTCTTCTCATATCATCTGCATTTATACTAATAAGAAGTGTTTTTTGAAGGTTTCTGCGAATCGCAGAGACCCTAGATAGGCTAAGACCAGCAAACCTCAGAAGTTGTAATTTCATTTTCCACTTGTCTTTTGCCCCGTTCTTAATTTTAATAAATAATTGTTCATAACCGCTATAAAGAGCTAACCCATATACAATGGGGAAGTTCAGGACTAGCAAAAGTATAGGCAACACAAAAGATTTTAGTGTATCCCAATTAAAAAACACATCAGGCTGCTGAACTGTGCTGGTTATAGCATGGATAATAACAACAATTCCCCAAACGGCAAGCAGAACATCGAAGAAAGTCTTGGCTGGCTTATGTTTCTTTTCGCGAGATGCCACAGTGCACAATAGTGAAACCACTACAGTAGCAGGAATCATAATTAGTTCAATGCACAAATCAAAAGTCCAAAAATCAATAAAAAATTCAAACAACACAATAAACTTCAGATTATCTACAACTAGATTTGAGAAGAACCGGCTATCCTTTGCCTTCTCTATAGCCTTTGCAAATAATGGTAGTTCAACAAAAATAACCCAGAAAATCGAGTCCTTTAGCTGGGTACCATCCCAAAAAGTTGTCCATTTAAGCAGTTGAATAACTAAAACCAAGAATGTGATAAACACAATAAAGAATACAACAAGCTTTTTGTCGAACAAAACAGGGAGGATATCCTTTAGAAAATTAATCCATATTTGGCGCAAGGATTTAACCACTAGCATCACGGTTAGAATAATCAGAAGCCAAATTCCAATAGCAATTTCTCTGCTATTAAATATATCTTGAATCACAGCCACAGCCAATCACCTCCTTGCTTCTAGATGACTTTGCATATATCTTAATATAGAATTCTAAAATAATCCAAATAGGCCTTAAAGCGGTCTTGGGCGGCGAGGCAGGTGTCCATGAGGAAACCTTTTTCGCGATCCCATTCTTTGAGACCTCGGTAGTAAAATAGCTTCAGATTGTCCTCGATGATAAAGGGAACGATATTGTACTTTAGGCACTCCTTG
>JAGBVD010000095.1 GCA_017630495.1 Oscillospiraceae bacterium | reverse complement strand
GCTTCCTTCAGGGTCTGGGGCATGCCCATCTCTTTACGCAGCCGAATCAGCGCATTTTTCAGATTTCGCACCGCCACCGCATCTGCTGCACCGGACAGACCGGCGCTCCGAGCCAAATCGGCATATTGCTCTGCGCACACATTGGCATTGCAATCCATTACCGCCGGCAGCAAGATAGCATTGAGCCTGCCGTGGGGAATATGAAACATCCCACCCAGGCTGTGAGCCAAAGCGTGGCACAATCCCAATCCGGATTGACTAAAGGCAAGACCTGCCATCGTGGATGCATTGTGCAGCCGCAGCCGCACCTGTTTTTGTCCTGCGAAGCTGGCCGGCAGCAGCGCCAAAGCCGCGGAAAAAGCCTCTTTTGCCAGTGTCTGGGTGAAAAAGCTTCCCCTTTTGGCCACATAGGCTTCCATCGCGTGACAAAGCACATCAAAGCCTGTGTCCGCAATCAACCCTTTGGGTAGCTGCTGTAGCAGGTCGCTGTCCAAAATCGCCACATCCGGGCAAAGCTTTTGGTCCACCAGAGGGTGCTTTGTCTGCTTGTGGGTCAAAATTGCAAAATCCGTAACCTCCGAGCCGGAGCCTGAGGTGGTGGGAATTGCCACAAAGGTTGCGCCGCAGCCGGAAAAGTAAGCCATTGCTTTGGCGCAATCCATTGCGCTGCCGCCACCCAAAGCAATTATGGTGTCCGGCTGGAACTGCCGCACCAGCGCTGTTCCCTCCGCCGCCAGCTGCACAGAAGGGTCCGGCATCACCTTGTCAAATATCTCCCACTTTTCCGCACCGGCAAGCACCGCTAAATTCCGGGCCGTACCGTTTTCCATAAAAAACGGGTCTGTTACCACAAAGAGCCGCTTGCTTTGCAGTTCTTTCAGATATGCAACACTTCCCGCGCCGGAAACGATCCGGGTCTTACAAGAAAAGATCTCCAATACATCACCGCCTTTTACCTGCAGTATTTCCAAAACCTTGCAATTTATGTATAAAAAGCCGTGAGATTATGCTGCAAAAAAATAGTAGGAAAATCAAAACAAATGTGCTATTATAAAGGAAAGTGATACTTTGTAGATTATGGGAGGTGTTTTTCGTGCGTATTTTGGGAATCGATCCCGGTTACGGTATTACCGGTTTTGGCCTGATCGAAGCGGAGCGTGGAAACACGCAGCTGCTCAAATGCGGCGCGATCACCACCCCGGCAGGCGCGGATTTTTCTGCCCGGCTGGAAATGATCTACGAAGATATGCGTGCGCTTTTGGAGGCCGCGAAACCGGATGCTGTGGCCATTGAAGAACTGTTCTTCGGGCAGAATGTGACCACCGGCATCGGTGTGGCCCAAAGTCGCGGTGTGATCTTACTGGCCATCCGGCAGGCAGGTCTGCAGGTGTATTCCTATAAACCGATGCAGGTCAAGCAAGCGGTAGTGGGCTACGGCAATGCCACCAAGCATCAGGTGCAGGATATGACCAAGCGGCTTTTGCATCTGGAAAAGCTTCCCAAGCCGGACGATGCGGCTGATGCCATCGCCATCGCATTGTGCCACGCCCGGTCCAGCACTTCCCTTTTGGCCCAATTTCAGCAAAGGTAGGTTTTTATTATGCTGTATTATGTTTCCGGTCCGGTTACCGTTTTGGAGCCCGGCCTTGCGGTCATCGATTGTGGTGGCGTCGGCTATGGCTGCCGCATCACCGCTTACACCGCCGCCCAACTGAAGATCAATCAAAGCGCAAAGCTTTATATTTCCGAATCCATCCGGGAGGATGCCTTTGACCTTTACGGCTTTGCCAGCCGGGAGGAGCAGCGATGCTATGAGCTGCTGACCTCTGTCAACGGTGTTGGCCCGAAAGCCGCTATCTCTATTTTGGCTGCAGGTCCGCAGAATTTCACCCTGGCGGTTATGACCGGCGACGAAAAGCTGCTCACCGCCGCCCAGGGCATTGGCAAGAAGATCGCCCAGCGTATCATTTTGGAGCTGAAGGACAAAATGGGCGGCAGCAATCTGGAGCTGGATTTCTCCGCCGGTGCAGTTTCTGTTCCGACAGCCCAAGGTAGCAATACCGGTCTGGCCACTGCTGCGCTGCAGGAGTTGGGTTACTCCCCCTCGGAGATCGCCACCGCGCTAAAGGGCGCTGATCCCACCGCTTCCACCGAAGAACTGATCCGCTTTGCCCTCCGGGCAATGGTTATGCGTAATTAAAAATTGAAAATGGAAAATTGAAAATTTCGGTGTCCGCATCGCGGACTTATTGAAATCGTCGCCAACGGCGACACATCAATTCTCAATTTTCAATTCTCCACAGGAGGTTTCTATGAGTTTAGAATTTTCTGAAGATTTGACTTCCCCTATTATTTCCCCCACTTTTGCGCCCCAGGATGCAGGCGAGATCGGTCTGCGTCCCAAGCTGCTGTGCGACTATACCGGTCAGGAAAAAGCCAAGGGGAATCTGTCTGTTTACATTGAAGCTGCCCGGCAAAGAAACGAGCCGCTGGACCACACACTCCTTTACGGCCCTCCCGGTTTGGGTAAGACCACCCTGGCCGGTGTCATTGCCAATGAGATGGGCGTGAACATCCGCATCACCTCCGGTCCGGCCATTGAAAAACCCGGTGATCTGGCCGCTCTGCTGACGAACCTGAACCCCGGGGATATTCTTTTCATTGATGAGATCCATCGGCTGAATCGGGTAGTGGAAGAAATTCTGTACCCTGCAATGGAAGACTTTGCCATCGATATTATCGTAGGCAAGGGCCCTAGCGCCAACTCCATTCGGCTGGATTTGCCGAAATTTACACTGGTGGGTGCTACCACCCGGGCAGGTCAGCTTTCCGCACCGCTGCGAGACCGTTTCGGTGTGAGCCTGCGGCTGGAGCTGTACTCCACCGAGGAGCTTGCCAAGATCGTTACCCGGTCGGCAACCATTTTGGGAATGGACATTGCCCCGGAAGGTGCGCTGGAGATCGCCTCCCGCAGCCGGGGTACACCCCGTATTGCCAACCGCTTTTTGCGCCGTGTCCGGGACTTCGCCCAGGTGATCGGTGATGGCACCATTACCAAGGAGGCAGCCGACCTGGCTCTGTCCCGGCTGGAAGTGGACCGGCTGGGTCTGGACACCATTGACCGTCGGATGCTCAGCGCGATTATCCAAAATTACGGCGGCGGTCCGGTAGGTCTGGAAACTTTGGCCGCCACCATCGGTGAAGAAGCCATCACTTTGGAAGATGTATATGAGCCTTATTTAATGCAGCTGGGCTTTTTGACCCGCACCCCCCGGGGCCGCTGCGTGACCGCGCTGGCTTATGAGCATTTGGGTCTTTCCTTTGACGGACAATCCCAG
Organism: Oscillospiraceae bacterium; assembly: GCA_017630495.1. Taxonomy (GTDB): domain Bacteria; phylum Bacillota; class Clostridia; order Oscillospirales; family Oscillospiraceae; genus Faecousia. Next base: position 13,491 of record JAGBVD010000095.1, on the reverse strand, counting down.
TTTAAAATTTGATTATTTTGCACAAATGTTGAAAAAAAACCATATTTTTTTCATAAACTATTGACAAATTCAACCAATCTGTTATAATGCAACTCGTGGTACGATACCACAAAATATTATCTGACCCTGCGTTATTTCCAGTCAATTCGATGGGTTTTCACGGGGCATCAACAACCGAAGAGAGGTAAACACAATGTACGAAGACAAGACTTTAGTTTGCAAAGAGTGCGGCAACGAATTCGTTTTCACCGCTGGTGAGCAGGAATTCTACGCAGAGCGCGGCTTCCAGAATGAGCCCCAGCGCTGCAAGCCCTGCCGTGACGCTCGCAAGAACAGCGCCCGTGGTCCCCGTGAGTTCTTCACTGCTACCTGCGCACGTTGCGGTGGCGAGGCAAAGGTTCCCTTTGAGCCCAAGTCCGACCGTCCCGTGTACTGCAGCGAGTGCTTCGCTCAGATGCGTGCTGAAGGCTAATAAAAAAGAAAAAACACCACCCGAACGGGTGGTGTTTTTTTGCCCATTTATCGAATTTTTTTGCCGTCCAGAATGGCTTCTACCAGCGTATCGCCCTGATACCGGAGCGTCAGCAAAAAGAAGGGTGCGTCCTGCCACAGCAGATCCAAAAAGATTTTATCCCCTTCCCATTTGGGAAGACTGTCCAAAAACTCCCGGGCAACCCATTTCAATTCCCCTTCGTCACACTCTTTAAGCTGTCCTTCAAAACCGTCGGCAGTGAACAGGTACATAAACTCACCTTCACAGCTGTCGTTGAGAAAGGTGATCACACCCCGGCATTTCCAGGAGGTGAGCGTCAGGCCGGTTTCCTCTTTTGCCTCTCGTAAAAGGCATTCATCCGGCGACTCTTCTTTCTCAAATTTGCCGCCGATGCCGATCCATTTATCCTTATTGATATCTTTTTCTTTCTTGATCCGGTGCAGCATCAGCACCTCGTTGCCCCGGGTAACATAGCAAAGGGTTGTGTTGATCATACTTTCTCCTGTTTCACCAGCGCAATGGCGTGGTGTATATTTTCTATTTCTACTGCAGTATGGGCGCTCTCCCACTCTCCATCCAAGGTCCAGGAAACGGGATTTGTCATTTCCACAGAAACCTTCTTTGCGCTGCAGAAAGTGATCATCTTGCAGTTGTATTTTTGCTGCTGCACCGCCTGAATGCATTCGCGCAGTTCGCTTAAATTCTTCGGTGCGCGGACAAGCAAAATTTCAAACAGTCCGTCGCCCATATCCACCTGCCTTGGGTCCAGCGTCAAAATGCCGCCTACGCTGGTGCTGTTGCAAACCGCACCAAAAAGCACATCATCCTCAATCACCGTATCTTCCGTTTCCATACGGACCCGTACCGGGCGCAGCTGGGACAGCTCCTGAATGCCCTCCAAAAGATAGGCGGTATGTCCCAGAGCGTTTTTTATATTTTGGGGCGTAGAATAACTGGCCTTTGTAAAGGCGCCAAAAGAAGCCACATAGGTGAAATACCGACCGCCAAAACAGCCTACATCATAATCTTGCGCTGTACCGGTCAGAATATCGCGAGCTGCCTCCACCGGGTCCGATGCCAGACCCAGGCTGGCGGCAAAATCATTGGTAGACCCGGCAGGGATATATCCCAAAGGCACATCCGCCTTGCTTTCCAAAAGGCCGGCTACCACCTCATTAAAAGTACCGTCACCGCCACAGCAGACGATGAGGTCCATCTCCTTTGCCCGCCGGCAAATCGCCTTCCGGGCATCCCCCTGACCGGTGGTAATATGGGTAATCACATCGTAATCGCCCTGATTCAGTTGCGCCAGAATCTCCGGCAGCACCTTGTTTGCCTTGCGCATACCGGCTACGGGATTCATTACAAAAAAGAGTTTTTTCATACCGTTCACCTCTTTGTAACCATATTATATCCCCATTTTGCGGAATCTGCAACCGAATCCTGACGATTTTACGAAACGTTAAAATTTAATGCTGCCGTTACCAAAATTCCCAAATTGTCCCGGTAAATTTCATCAAACTGGGAAATCGGCAGCGGATTGACTCCCTCTCCTACCTCTATGGTGTAGCCGGGTTTGCGAAAACGCTGGATAAACCAATCCTTATATCCGGCAAAGCTGGAATTGTAGGGTGCTTGTGCCAGTGTGTAGCCGCTGTGCATTGCAAACGCCTCTCCCAATTCCTTTGCGCCGGGCACTTCATAATCCTGAAACTGCCAGTAGATCTCTTTGCCCTGGGAGTGGTAAGCCAGCACCAAATCCGGGTCGATGAATTCCGTATAGCCTGCCAAAGCCCGGGTTTCCAGCTGATCTAATGGGGCTCTGCCCACATAATCACGGGGGCCGGGCCGGGTGTAGCCTTGGGTGAATTTGATTTCCCGGGCCTGGAGCCAGCCGGCAGGATACTGTAAATTCAAATCCACGCCTAACAGGTTGGCCTTCCACCCATCGGGGAATGGGATTGCCGGGTAGCTGTCTGCCAAATTCCGGGCCAGGTTATATTGAATTTCCCCCGGCTGGATCGCACCCACCACCAAATCCACACCGTCCGGGTCTACCATCGGCACCATATAAATGGTTGCCTTTTGGGAAATTTCCTGGGCACTGACACCGAAAATCTCTCCGCCGGCTTGGATTGCCTGGGCCAATTCCTCCCCAAATTTCAGCAGCACCAAAGCTGTGATCCACTCGTTGGCATGGTGGGCAGCGGTATAGATCACCTTGCGAGGGCCTTGCCCAATCACCAGCGTCCGCACCGGTCGCTGAAAGGCTGTGGCGGTCAAAAGCTCTGTGCGGCAAAAGGGGTATGTTCTGACGAGATCCAAAATCATTTTGTCACAGCTGGCGGAAGTAATGGGTACAGATGTGTTGACAATCATAAAAAATCGCCTCCGACTATTCTATACGTCGAAGGCGATTTTTGTTACTGTTGCTTGAGCCAAATGAGCAAAACGGCAATATCCGCCGGGCTGACACCGGAAATTCTTCCGGCTTGTCCAATAGACACCGGCCGGATCTCCATCAGCTTTTCCCGGGCCTCGATCCGCAAACCGGCAATGGCGTTATAATCCATATCTGCCGGCAGCAGGGTCTGTTCTTCCTTGCGAAAGGCCTCGATCTGCTTTTCCTGCCGTGCCAAATATCCTGCATACTTGACCTGGATCTCCACCTCCTGGGTCACCGCCAAGGAAAGCTGGGGTCTTCCCGGGTCAAAAGGCGCAATATCTTCGTAGGTCACCTGAGGTCTGCGCAGAAGGTCTGCCAGCCGGGCAGAATTTGTTACCGGTGCAGACTCCCGTTTTGTCAGCATTTCGTTCAGCTCTTCACTGGCCGGTACACCGCAGGCCTCCAACCGGGCGATTTCCCTGCGCACCGCTTCATATTTTTCTTCTACAGCCGCCAGCCGTTCCTTCGGCACAAGGCCTACCGCCGCGCCAATGGCTGTCAGCCGTTGGTCTGCATTGTCCTGCCGGTGCAGCAGCCGATACTCCGATCGGCTGGTCATAATCCGGTAAGGCTCCTGGGTCCCTTTGGTTACCAGATCATCGATAAGCGTGCCGATGTAGCTGGTATCCCGGGTCAAAATCATAGGGTCTTTTCCCTGAATTTTCAATGCTGCATTGATGCCTGCCACCAGACCCTGCACCGCTGCCTCCTCATAACCGGAGCTGCCGTTAAACTGGCCTGCACCGTAAAGACCGGAAACGCATTTGCTCTCCAATGTGGGCAGCAGCTGGGTGGGGTCAACACACTCATATTCAATGGCGTAAGCCGGGCGCATCATTTCCGCCTTTTCCAGGCCGGGAATGGTCCGCAGCATCTTTAGCTGCACATCCTCCGGAAGGCTTGAGGAAAAGCCTTGAATGTACATCTCCTCTGTATCCAGGCCGCAAGGCTCAATAAACAACTGATGGCGCTGCTTGTCCGCAAAGCGGACAATTTTGGTTTCAATGCTGGGGCAGTACCGGGGTCCTACACCGGAAATGGTGCCATCATACATCGGACTGCGGTGGAGATTTTCCCGGATGATCCGGTGGGTCTCTTCATTGGTATAGGTCAGATAGCACACCGCCCGGTTTTCCAGCTCGTGCTCTGTACGGAAGGAAAACGGCTCGGGGATCTCGTCTCCCGGCTGGACCTCCAGCTGAGAAAAGTCAATACTGCGGCGATTGACACGCGGAGGTGTGCCGGTCTTAAACCGACGCAAATGCAATCCCAGTGTCCGCAAATTCTCTGCCAAACCCATAGCTGCGTGCATACCGTCCGGACCGGAAGGCTGCACAGACTCGCCAATAATAATGGTGCTGTCCAAAAATGTACCGGTGGCGATAATCACCGCCTTGGCATCATACTCCGCGCCCAAAAGGGTGCGAACACCGGTAACTGTGCCGTCAGACACCAAAACCTCGGTAATCTGTCCTTGCTTCAGTTCCAGGTTTTCCTGCAGCTCCAAGGTGTGCTTCATCACGCTTTGGTACTTGCGTCGGTCTGCCTGGGCCCGGAGGGAATGGACTGCCGGACCTTTGCCTTTGTTGAGCATCCGGTACTGAATGCAGGCCTTGTCGGTAGCAACACCCATTTCCCCGCCCAGCGCATCCAGTTCCCGGACAAGATGTCCTTTGCCGGTGCCGCCTACGGCAGGGTTGCAGGGCATATTGCCCACCGCATCCATATTCAGTGTAAACAAAATCGTGTGCAGGCCCAGGCGCGCAGCGGCCAAAGCCGCCTCGATACCGGCATGTCCGGCACCGACCACCACCACATCACAACTGCCTGCGTGATAATGATTCATAGGTTTACTCCTTCTCTTCCAACCAGGAACGGACCATTTCCGTGCAGGAGCGGCTCATCTCCCGGCTGAAATCACTGTTGTGCTTACGCTTGCAAAAACGCTGTACCCACTGGGCCAGCTCCTCCGGATTCAGGTCTTGGCGCTGTGCCAGCATATGGGCCATTTTGGCCGCTTTTTCCAACTGGTAGCCGTTCTCGTGGACCATATCCTCCAGAGAAAACCGAGGCGGTTTTTCCCGGTTGGTTTGCTGCTGGGTGGGATATCCAAAGCAGAGCATTGCCGTGGGCACTACATACTGGGGCAGGTCCAAAAGCTCTCTGTGATACTCAAAATTTTCCGTAATATCACCGATGTAGCAGCTGCCGATCCCCAGACTCTGGGCGGCAACCACTGCATTTTGGGCGGCGATCAAGGTGTCCGCCTGGGCCAAAAACAGATCGCCCAGATCCGGCTTGCGCACATCGTCTACAAAGCTGCAAAACACATCATACCACCGGCGAAAATCCGCGCAGAAGATCAGCACCAACGGCGCGGTGGCAATAAACGGCTGGTTGTCGCAGCTTTTGGAAAGGGCCAGCTTTTTCTCCGGGTCGGTGATGTCCAAAATGGTATACATCGCCATATTACCGGCGGTAGGCGCTTGCAGCGCCGCCTCCAAAATGGCCTTCTTTTCTGCTTTTTCAATCGGCTTGTCCAAATAAACACGGACAGATTTTCTGCTGTGCAGCTGATCGATCACATGGTTCATTACGCTTCCTCCGCCTTTTTCTTTTCCTCCGGGGGCAGCTGGAAAGGCTTGCACACCACCTCGCAGCGGTTGATGGGAGTGCCCAATGCGTGGAACTTTTCTTCGTAGCCGGTCATAATGCCTACAATGCCGTTTTCGTGGAGATTCCGGGTCAGATTTTTCACTTCCAGACCGCAAGCGGCAAATTCCTCTACACTGAACTCAAACAGCGGCGCATTGTCCGTCTTGAAATGGAACTCACCGCCGGTGCGTACCACCCGGCAATACTTGTCCAAAAAGCCTCGGTGGGTCAGCCGGCGCTTGGCATTCTTTTTTCTGGGCCAGGGGTCCGGGAAATTGATAAACAACCGATCCACTTCCTCCGGGGCAAAAATCTGCTCGATATTCGCCACATCCATATCAATGAAAAACACATTGGTAAGACCCATTTGCTGCGCCTTTTCCATGGCCACCACCATTGCCTCCCGGCAGCGTTCCACTGCAATGAGCAAAACCTCCGGATTGGCCTGGGCAGTTTCGGCAGTAAATTTTCCCTTGCCGCAACCAACCTCCACCCAAAGGGCGGCGGCATTTTCCTTTAAAGAGCGCCAGTTTCCCCTCATTTCTTCCGGAGTGGCAATGCGATACGCCGCGCACTTTTCCATTCTGGGCTCTAAATTCTTCATTTTACGCATACGCATGGTAAATTCCTCCTGCGTCCTATCATTTCAGCTTTTCATTATAACAGAAAGGAGAAAAACAGTCAATGCATCCCCCCGTAGGGCTTGCAAGTTTCCCGAAAATAGAGTATTATAAAGAAAACATACAAAGGGGGTCGCACTATGTCCGACCATCATCACGAGCATGACCACACCTATATGCATGCCCACGGCATCGCCCACGACCACGGTCATGTTCACGAAAATCAGAAAGCGGTCATTAACCGTCTTGCCAGAGCTATCGGTCACCTGGAAAAGGTAAAACGAATGGTGGAAGAAGGCTACGATTGCTCCGAGGTGCTGATTCAGCTGGCAGCGGTCCGCTCCGCCCTGGACAACACCGGCAAGGTAATCCTCAAAGACCATATGCGCCACTGTATGGTGGACGCCGTTGCCGCCGGTGACGAACACGCCATCGAAGATCTGTGTAGCGCCATTGACAAATTTATGAAATAAAGAACCACCGGTTTTGTAACAGAACCGGTGGTTTCCAATCTTCTAATTAAGCAGTTGCCAGCTTGTTCAGGTCGCTTTGCAGCATGCAGATGCCCACGATACCCAGGCCAACCAGGCCGAGGATCAGGTACAAAACGGAGTTGTCGGTATGTGCAATTCCCTTGTCTGCGCAGCCCTCTGCCAGCTTCTTCTCACACAGGAAGATGCCCAGGAAAGGCAGGAACAGCATCAGCACGATCTCCAGAACGCCGCTGTCAGCAGGATCTTTTACGGAGACGGACTCCTTTGCCAGCATGATCATCCAGTAGATACCATAGATACCGCAGGTGATCAAAGTCAACAGAATGCAAGTTACGATGTTTCTTTGTTTAATAGCCATGATTTCACAGCCTCCCTTCGACAAAATTATACCATAGCAAAAAAATACCTGTCAATTACTTTTTTATCAAAAGCGAGAGAAGCCTATGGAAAATAAAGGTTTTTATAAACGGCTGGGGATTTTGCTGCTGGGATTTGCCGCAGTCCTTACTTTTACCATCCTATTGTATATCCTTGCCCAAAAGAACATTGGCATCCCCTGTCTGTTTTATCGGCTGACGGGACTAAAGTGTCCCGGCTGCGGCAACACCCGGGCAGCGCTGAGCTTGCTGCGTTTGGATTTTTCCGCTGCCTTTTTCTACAACCCTATGTTTTTGCCGGAGTTTTTCTATATCGGCTGGGTGCTGTTTTTTTGCTGCCGTTCCTATTTAAAAGGTCGGGGTTTTGTTTATCGCACCCCTGCCCTTTGGCTGGATATCACCCTTTTGACCGCCGTTTTGCTATGGTGGGTCGTAAGAAATTTGATATAATTTTACCCCCGGAGAAAACTCCGGGGGTCTACTTTATTCTTTCGCTTCTTTTTTCGCTTTGGCTGCCTTTTTCTATTTGCTTCCCCTTACGATCAAGGCAATGCCAACGCCGATCACAGCAAACAGGATTAAATAGGGAGATGCCACGATCACGAAGATCACAAATTCCTTCAGACCGTTGCCGACCCCCTTCAGACTTTCCATAAAGCCGCTGCCGATCCGTTCAAAGAAGCCCTCCGGCGCTTCCTCGGTATACTCTCTGACTTCATACAAGGTCAGATACACCGTGCTGTAGGACACCTGGTTGTCATATAGCCGCAGCTGGGAGGTAACCTGCTCCAGTTCTGTGCGAACCTTGGTCAGGCGCTCCTCGATCTGCAGGATCTCGGTCATATTCTCAGCCTTTGCCAGCAGCTCCAAAAGCCGGGTCTGCTCCGTTTCCAAAGCTTTCATCCGACTCTCTACCGCCACATAGGACAAGGTTATATTCTCTGTGGTTTCTGTTGTGGAAGTTACATTGGAAGCCTTTTCCACATCCTTTGCAAACTGATCCAGCGACTGGGCAGGAATGCGGATGGTCAGCTCTGCGTGGCGGGCATCGGCATCATAGTTTTCGATCTCCCGATTTTCCATATAGCCGTTCAGGGACTTTACCTGCTGCTCTACCTGGGAAAGGAGCGCATCCAGGTCTTCCGTTTCTGCCGTGAGCCAAAGCTTACGAATTAGCTTCTGATCCTCCGGCAGCGCTTCCTGCTGGGATGCGCCGGCATCCTCTTGGCCGCTGCCGCTGACCAGAGAATCGCCCCGGTCCATATTTGCGCCGTTGTCGCTTGCCATTTCCTTTGCGCCGCAGCCGGCCAAAAACAGCATCGTAAGTGCCAACAAAATTGCCAATAACCGTTTCATAAATACGCCTCCTTATTTTGATTTCTAATTTCACTATAGCACAGCCTTTTATCCAATGCAAGAAAAAACTGCCGGTGCGCTGCACCGGCAGTTTTTTAATGAATACTGATCTTCTCTCGGGGTTTATCCAGTACACGGGCATTGCTCTTACCCTCGGGACAAATTTCTCCGGCCAGAAGCAAGGAACGCTTCGTCAGTGCCGGGCCGATCAATTCGTAAATCAAAACGCTGAACAGTACCACATTGCGCACCAGATCTCCGTCGGCCAAAGCCGTCGCCGTCATTGCCATTCCCAGAGCAACACCGGCCTGGGGCAGCAGTGTGATACCTAAATGCTTTGTGATTTGCGGGGCACACTTGCATTTGCGGCAGCTTGCATACGCGCCCAAATACTTACCGGCAGAACGGGAAAGGATATACACCACACCCACCAATAAGGTCACCGGGCTGGCCAGCACATTCAGATCCAGTTCCGCACCGGAAATCACGAAAAACAGCACCGTCAGCGGCACGGTCCAACGCTCCACTCTGTCCATCAGCTCCTGGGAGCTGTCACAGGCATTGCAGAAAGCTGTGCCGGTCATCATACATACCAGCAGCAGAGAAAATCCGCAATGTACCGGGCCAATGGAAAATTCGATGGTGGAAAGACCCACTGCCAGCAGCACAAAAGCCACAGAAATGGTCATACGCTTACTGCGGGAATGGAAAAAGATCTCCAGTTTGTCCAAAAGCAGGCCCAAAATCGCACCCAGGCCCAAAGACAGCACGATCTCCAGAATCGGCTCTACCACCACGCTGAGAATATTGGCAGCGCCCTGCTCCAGTGCCGTGGCAATTCCAAAAGAAACGGAAAACAGCAAAAGGCCCACCGCATCGTCGATAGCGACTACCAGCATCAAAAGTCTGGTCAGCGGGCCGTCGGCCTTATACTGCCGCACCACCATCAGCGTTGCTGCCGGAGCGGTTGCGGAAGCGATGGCGCCCAGCACCAGCGCAGCAGGCAGCGACAGAAACCGGGGAAACAGCAAATGCAGCCCAATCAAAACACAGTCCACCAAAACCGTTGTGATCACCGCCTGGGCCACACCGATAATCACCGCTTTGCTGCCCATGCTTTTCAGCTGCTGCCAACGGAACTCACTGCCCATAGAAAAGGCAATGAAACCCAGCGCTGCCTGGGTCAGAATCTCCAAACCCTTCAACTGCTCAAAGGATTGAAAACCCACTCCCTTCAGGTCCAAAGCGCCAATGCAAAACGGTCCCAACAGAAGACCGGCAATCAAATATGCAGTCACCGCCGGAAGATGCAGCAGCTTTATCACACGCGACAGCAGCAAGCCGCCAATCACCGCAACGGATAAGCAAATCAAACTATTACCCAAAATACAACCTTCTTTACCCCTTTTTGTTGGAAAACAACGAAAAAACGCATCTATAACAGCAATTTTCTCCGTGTCGTATCATACCACTATGCCTTCTTCCTTGCAAGAGAAAATAATAGCCAAAATTTTCTGTATCTTTCCTTCAAAAACTGGAAAAAAGTAACACCCCAAGTCAGCAGACTTGAGGTGTTCTTACTTTAATTATTTACCTTCAAGGCTTTTCTTTCTTCCTTGGTCTTGCAGAACTTTTCCAGCACCGGCACCAGGATGATACACACAAAGATGGCAGTAAAGCCGCCGTTGTACAGACAGAACGCGCCGTGAAGCTGGGGAACGATGGTAACCAGCGCATAGTGAATCATGGCGCCCATAAAGCTGTACTGCCAGCCGTATTTGTCGGTAATGGGGCTCAAGCCGTTGGCATAGCACAGGCCAACGCAGATCGCTGCCGCATTCACCGGCAGGGCGAAATCGCCGCCCAGGAACATAGAAATATACTTGGCCACAAAGGAAGCTACCACATAGCCGGCCATAATGGGCCAGACATTGCTGGGTCGGGAGCCGGAGTTGCAGGTGCAAAGCATACAGAAGATCAGGCCGAACTGTACGCCGTTAAAGTTCGCGCCGATAGCATTGTAGTAAGCCAGAATGAACAGGCCGAACACGCCCACATTCATCAGGAAGACCCCGTTGCCGCAGGTACCGGAAACATTGGCCACCTGATTGGGGTTTTTCAGCAGATTCCAGTAATCCTTGGGTGTACAGCCTATCAGCAGTGCCAGAACAACGCACAAACCAAACAGTACAAGGCAGAAAATATTGGCAGCAGGCGCATTTGACAGAGCAATATCCCCCACCGGCGCAGGCAGCGCAATCCCGGGCACCTTGTAGAAAATACCGTGCAGCAGGAATGCGCCCATACCCACAGGCAGTGCTGCGGAATACAGGTTCATACCTTTATGCACATTGGGAGAATGGGGCAATCCGGCAATTACGATCGCACCCATAATAATACCGGCAATCAGCGCAAAACCCAAGCCAAGCCAGTTAAAGCCGATGATGTCCGCGCCCGGATAGCGCACCAGCATATCCGAAATGAAAGGTGCAACACCGGTGGTGAACAAAGCCGCGTTGACAACTGCACCCAGCTTCTGCTTGCTGACCAAAGCCACCAGGGCAGTACCCACCATGGTAGGCCACATATTCAGCACATTGATGCCCCAGGAGCAAAAACCCAGGGTCAGCAAAAATGCCAGAGTGGATACATTGTTAACCGTTGCGCCGGTCACGCAAAACAAAACGGTCATAATAACCGCCACCAGACCCATATTCAGGAAGGTACCGGCAAAGCCGCCAATGCTGAAATAGTTGGTAGATACCTTGGCAGGATTCTTCATGATCTCCCACAGGCCGGCAAACATATTGCTTCTGTCAGGCATACAAACAGCGGCAATCAAAAAGCACAGAGAAACAAATGCAAAAAACAGTTTCAGAAAATTGCTTTCAGAGAGGTTGTTTAACTTTTTCATAAGGCACCTCGTAATTTTCATTGATAAAAGGGCGATCCCGCCTAATGACAGGATCGCCCAGACGGTCGGCATACACTTCCTTGCACTCCCTTGCGGTGCTCCGCAATTCCGTCAGTCATGCAAGTAGTTTGTTGATTTTAGGCCTTTTCAGCAGCCTCGACCACGTGCTTCATCAGCACAGTGGTGGTCACCGCGCCAACACCGCCGGGAACGGGAGTGATCGCACCAACAATGGGCTCGACTTCGTCAAACACACAGTCGCCGGACATACCGCCCTTGCCCTTGGAGGTGATCTTTTCGGGATTCCAGTTCATGGAAACATCGATAACGATCTGACCTTCGCTGACAAAGTCCTTGGTCAGGCTGCCCAGCACGCCGGCAGCGGTCACAATGATGTCAGCCTTCTTGCAGATCTCTGCGGTATTGACAGTTCTGGTGTGGCAGATGGTAACGGTAGCGTTCTTGCCCATCAGCATCATAGCGGCAGGCTTGCCAACTACCAAAGACCGGCCGATCACAACGGCATTCTTACCCTTGCAGTCAATGCCATAGTGGTCCAGGATTTCCATACAAGCAGCGGGAGTGCAGGGAGCGTAACCCAGGTCCTGGCCCTCAAACACACCGGCATTGGACATATGGGTCATGGAGTCTACGTCCTTCTTGGGGTCCAGACGGTTGCAAATCTCGTCCTGGTCTGCCTTCAGGTGCTTGGGCAGAGGCCGGAACATCAGAACACCGTGAACGGATGCATCTGCGTTGACCTCATCGATGACCTTCAGCACGTCTTCCTTGGAAGCGTCCTCGGGCAGGATGTAATTTTTAACAGCAACGCCTACCTCTTCCGCGCGCTTGGTTGCGCCCTTCTCATAGGAAAGGTCGGAGGGATTCTCACCCAGACGGATGATACCCAAAGTAGCCTTGACGCCCTTTTCCTGCAGCGCAGCAGTGCGTGCCTGCAGGGCAGCGACCAAGGCTTCGTTTACTTCTTTACCCAGTAATTGCTTTGCCATTTTCTTTCCTCCTAATTACACGCCGAAACCGGCCTTGACAGTGTTGAAAATTTCGTCGGCCATTGCGCCGTACTTGTCCAGCATACCCAGTGCCTTGGCATTCATTTCCTCGGCAACCTCACGGTTTTTCAGGGTCTTGGTATTGATGAACACATTCAAGGAAGCAGCCTGCAAAGCGGCCTTGCAGATCGTTGCGCCACAGCCGGCATCGGAAACAGCCAGACGGCTGCCCTTGGCGGCAAACACAGCGATGTACTCGATAGCCTGGCAGCACAGCTCCATGATCTTCATGGGTGTGGAGCAGGCGATGATGGTGGCTTCTTCCATAACCGCATCCCGGTTGGGATCGTCCTTGGGAATACCGTAGGCCTTTGCCAGGGGCAGGAAGTTGACCTCGTCAGCTTCCACCTGGTCCAGCAGTTCCTTCTGCAGAGCATCGCACTTTGCCTTCAGCTCGATAATTTCGGCTTCCACCTCGGCATACTTCTTCTTGCCAACGGTCAAAGAGCCAACCATATTGCCCAAAGCAGTGCCGATAGCACCCACCAGCGCAGCCGCGCCGCCGCCGCCGGGAGCCGGTGCATCAGATGCCAGAACTTCCACAAACTTGCGGCAGGTTTCCATTGTCATATCCATAAGAATTTCTCCTTGTCTTGTATTTTGCAGGGTAGGGGTATATCTCTTCTTAATCAGCAGGGACATACCCTTGCCCTGCACATAAACGTTCCAAAAGCAGAGGCGGCAAGCCGCCTCTGCTTATAGGTTTCGCAAGCACTTCCACGGAAGCGCCAGGTAAGCTCCGGAAATATGTTGTCTGATGGGCAGCGAGGAGTTTTGCCACAGAGCAAGCAAGAAGGTCGCAGGAATACTTTGTGTATTTCAAGACCGCCTTGTGCAGCTATGGGGCAAAAGAACCGCTGATCCGCAGACATAAATGTTTTTGGAGTTTACCAAAAAACAATTAGAACAGGCCGGATACCTTACCGGTCTCGGTGTCAACGTCAACACGACGGTATGCGGGGTCAGCAGCAGTACCGGGCATCATGGAGATAGTACCGGCCATGGGGCACAGGAACTTGGCGCCGCCGTACTCCAGAATATCGCGGATGGTCAGCTTCCAACCGGT
>JAGBVD010000094.1 GCA_017630495.1 Oscillospiraceae bacterium | reverse complement strand
TGTAGGAATTCCCCTGAAAGCGGAAGCAGCATCGTCTGATTTTTCATCCTCGGATAAGTTGGTCGAGGTGCTGAAGAAAATGGAGGGATTCTCCAAGAAACCTTATTGGGATGTTTCCCAGTATACGGTCGGTTACGGCACAAGATGCCCCGACGACAAATTGGAGCAATACAAGAAAGAAGGCATTACAAAAGCGGAAGCGGAAGCTCTTTTGAAAAAGGATCTGGCATCCAGAGAGAAGGCCATTAATAACTTTATTGATAAATATGAATTGAAGCTCAAGCAGCACCAGTTTGATGCGCTGGTAAGCTTTACATACAACTGCGGCACCAAATGGATGAACGAAGATGACGGTATGTTCAACAATGCGGTACGCAGCGGTGATGTGGGCAACGACCTTTTGTATGCGATGGTTATGTGGTGCAGCGCCGGCGGTGAGTATATCCTGATCGATCGGCGTATGTGCGAAGCCAATATGTACATCAACGGTAAATACGAAGCTTTCAACAGCGGTGCGGAGGAACTGTATCCCGACAATTTCCGCTATGTGTTCCTGGACGGAAACGGCGGCGAGGTGCTTTACAAGGTCCACGCGTTTAATTCTGACATCCCCCAGACCGTCAGGGCAGAGATCACAAAGTACCCCACCGGTATAGATAAGGACGGCAACGAGGTCAAATACGAGTTGGCCGGCTGGTATACCGAAGACGGCCAACTGGTGGAGCAGCTGGATAAGACCGTTGCTTCCGAGCAGGTGCTTTATGCAAAGTGGAAAGATGCCGAGGGCAACATCGTCGATGTGCCCAAGGGCAAAAAGCCGCCTACAGATATGATCATTATCACCGGCAGCGAGGTCAATATCCGCAGCGGTCCGGGAACTTACTATAAAAAAGTCGGCAAGGTCTATGAAGACGATGTGCTGACGATCACAGAGATCTATGAAGGCACTGACCATACCTGGGCAAAAACACCCAAGGGTTGGGTCAGCCTGACTTACGCAGAAATGATCACCGCGGATATGAAGGTGCGGATCAAAACCCAGCCGAAATCTGCATCGGCAATCGAAGGTGAGAAGGTAACCATCAGTCTGAAAGCCAGCGGCGACGGACTGAAATACCAGTGGTACTATAAAAGCGGCAGTAGCTTCAAGGCTTGTTCCGGCACCGGAAAGTCCACCTACAGTATCACAATGACCCAGGAACGGGCAGGCCGGGAAATGTACTGTGTTGTCTCTGACAAGTACGGCAACAAAATTCAATCTGCTACAGTTACCCTGGGAATGAAGATCCACATTTCCAAGCAACCGGTATCTACAAGCGCATCCGTGGGTAAGAGCGCAAAGTTCTCTTTCTCTGCCACCGGCGCAGGTCTTACCTACCAATGGTACTATAGCTACAACGGCCAGTTCCTGCCTTCCTCGGATGTGGGCAAGACCAGCTACAGCATTACTATGACCCAGGAACGGGCAGGCCGGCAAATGTACTGTTTGCTTACGGACAAATTTGGAAACTCGGTGAAAACCAACACCGTAACCATGCATCTGGGTGCAACCATTACCCAGCAGCCTGTCTCTGTCCAGGTGAAAAACGGTGAACAGGCGACCATTGGCCTGACCGCCATTGGCGACGGACTGAAATACCAGTGGTACTATAAGTGGAAGGGCGAATACCTGAAATCCACCGATGTGGGTCAGCCTACCTACAGCATCACAATGACCAATGACCGTGCCGGTCGGGATATGTACTGTGTTGTCACCGACAAGTACGGCACCTCTGTAAAGAGTAATGTGGTAACCCTGGGCCAGGCAGTAAGCATTTCCAAGCAACCCCAATCTGTCACTGTGGCAGACGGTGAAAAGGCAACCATCAGCTTGTCTGCTACCGGTGAAGGTTTGAAATACCGTTGGTTCTACAGCTATAATGGAAAGTTCCTGGAATCTTCCGATACCGGCAAGTCCAGCTACAGCATTACCATGACCCAGGACCGTGCCGGTCGGGAAATGTACTGCATTATTACCGACAAGTACGGCAACTCCGTCCAGACGGATACCGTGACCCTGGGAATGAAGCTTGCCATCACCAAACAGCCGGTGTCTACAAGCGCTTCTTTGGGTAAAAGCGCAAAGTTCTCTTTCACTGCCACCGGCGCAGGTCTTACCTACCAATGGTACTATAGCTACAACGGCCAGTTCCTGCCCTCCTCGGATGTGGGTAAGAACAGCTACAGCATTACTATGACCCAAGAGCGGGCCGGTCGACAGATGTACTGCGTGATCACCGATAAGTTTGGCAACACTGTAAAGACCGATACGGTAACGATGCATTTGGGTGCGTCTATTACTCAGCAGCCTGTATCTGTCCAGGTGAAAAACGGCGAGAAGGCGACCATTGGTTTGACCGCCATCGGCGAGGACCTGAAATATCAGTGGTACTACAAGTACGATGGCAAATATCTGAAGTCTACCGATGTGGGTCAGCCGACCTACAGCATTACCATGACAAATGCCCGGGCAGGCCGGGATATGTACTGCATCATCACCGACAAGTACGGTACCTCCGTAAAGAGCGATGTGGTAACGCTGGGAATGATGGTTAGCATTTCCAAACAACCCCAGTCTGTCACTGTGGCCGATGGCGCCAAGGCAACGATCAGCTTGTCTGCTACCGGTGAAGGCTTGAAGTATCGCTGGTTCTACAGCTATAAGGGTAAGTTCCTGGAATCTTCCGATGCCGGCAAGGCCAGTTATAGTATTACCATGACCCAGGACCGTGCAAACCGGCAGATGTACTGCGTCATCACCGACAAATACGGCAACACCGTCCAGACAGACACCGTGACCCTGGCAATGAAGTTTGGCATCACCAAGCAGCCTACAAGCGCGTCTGCGTATAGCGGCAAAAAGGTGACCATCAGCTTGAAAGCCACCGGTGAGGGCCTGACCTATCAGTGGTACTATAGTTATAAGGGCAAGTTCCTGGCATCCTCCGATGCCGGCAAGGCCAGCTACAGCATCACAATGAATAAAGACCGGGCCGGACGACAGATGTACTGCGTTATTACCGACAAGTACGGCAACCAGATAAAGTCCAACACGGTAACGCTGAAAATGAAATGATCCAAAACCCCGGGGAATCCATCCCCGGGGTTGCTTTATTGACGACGGAAGGGATTTCTGTTACTATAACAGAGGGTGAAACTATGGATATTACAAAACTGAAAGAAGAAATTCGCTGCCTATTTGATCAGGATGCCAGCGGTCATGATTATTATCATACAATGCGCGTTTACCAAAATGCTATGACCATTGCACAGCAAGAAAACTGCGACAGGGAAGTGGTTGCTTTAGGGGCGCTGCTGCACGATGCCGACGATAGAAAGCTGTTTTCCACGGAAAATTATGAAAATGCCCGGAAGCTTTTGGCTTTTTACGGTGCCTCTGGGGAATTGACGGAAAAGGTCGTTTCCCTGATCGCTACTGTCTCCTTCGGTGGCGGCAAGACCCCGGACACCATCGAGGGCAAGATCGTCCAGGATGCAGATCGGTTAGATGCCCTGGGGGCTATCGGTATCGCCCGGACCTTTGCTTATGGCGGAAGCCACAGTACGCCGATGTACGACCCGGAAATCCCACCCCGGGAGAATATGACCCCAGAGCAGTACCGTAACCATAAAGGCACAAGCTTCAATCACTTTTACGAAAAGCTGTTAAAGCTGAAAGATACGATGCACACAAAAAAGGCCAAGGAATTGGCCGCCCACAGACACGCATTTTTGGAAACCTTTGCCCAGGAATTTCTGCAGGAGTGGGAAGGAAAGCGGTAAAAAAAACACCCGGTTCTTATAGGTTGTACTCTAAAGGACAGGACATCACGATACAAAAACACCCATAGTTTTTTAAAACTGCGGGTGTTTTAAATATTCTCTTTGTTTGTTGGTCAAGTTATGGTATAATACAACTAACCGATAAATAAGAATTTGGCGAAGAGGTGAGGTCACTTATGCAAATACTTATAGAGAATTTGTCTACACAACCCTTATTGTGCGTAATTATTTCTGTGTCTGTCTTTTTCTTCGCTACTCTTATGAATTATTTATTGCTGGATTCCTTGCTAAAAATGCACAGAAGTAAATCAGCACTTAAGAAGTTAAAGAAAGAATATACTTTTTTGCAAAGACTTAGATTTCTGCATTTTGAAGGTAATTGTCGCCATGCAGTCAAATTTTGCAACGGTATGATAATGTACCAAAAAATCGGGTGGCTTTGTTTAGCAGTATATCTGTTTGTAAGCTTGCTTTTCGTCTTAGGTTTCTTCCCTGCTACTATCATTTCGTGGCTTAGTGTCGCAATCTTTTTGTGTATTGATTTGCCATCATTTGCGGTTAGCTGGGTTTTATCAAGACCTTTGCTATTTGGTCGATTCAAGGAACATAGTTTTGAGAAATACCACAATACAGACAATCATGAAAGCCTTTTCTAAATATAATTGTCAGCGGCGACTCGCCGCCAAATTCCAATTTATCGAACAGATGGTATTCGTTTGTAAAAGGGTTTTAGGTTCTCCTAACAGGTGGAAAATGTGATATACATTTTCCCTGCTTGTTACTGTATAAGACAAATATTAAACGGATGTGTAGAATTTCTGCACATCCGTTTTTACTATCTTAAAAGAAGAAAATATTATGTTTTTGAGAATGGTGTATGGCGATATATTGCTTCGCAATTCGATATATTTTACTTCGTAAAATTCGATATGTTTACCTATCAGTAAACGCGATATGATATAAATCCCATCTTGTCCGAAGGACATATCGAAAGGCGTAGCCTTATATCGCACCATTAGGTATATCGCAAATCCCGTAAGGGATTTATATCGCTGCGTTGTGTCCTTAAGGATACAACGCATATGAGCCGGGCGATTTTTATAACAGTTCCTTTAATTTATCCAAATCCTCCTGGGTGGTGGACCAGGCAGTGGCGAAGCGCACAACCGCGTGATTGTCGTCCAGCCACTCCCAGATGTTAAAGGCAATGTGCTGCCGCAGCCGCTCCACGGTTGCTTTGTCCAGCACCACAAATTGCTGATTGGTAGGGGAGTCCAGATGGAAGCGATAGCCCTTTTGCGCTACGATGGCCTTCAGCTTTTCGGCCATATCGATAACATGCCTGCCGATCTCAAAGAACAAGTTATCTGTAAACAGCGCGTCAAACTGAGCGCCCAGCAGGCGGCCCTTTGCCAGCAACGCGCCACGCTTTTTGATTCGGTTGAGAAAATGGGCAGGGGTATTGCCCTTGGTAAAGACTACCGCCTCGCCACACAGCGCTCCGGCCTTCGTGCCACCAATATAAAACACATCACACAGTTGCGCGATGTCCTGCAGCGTCAGGTCTGTCTGACGGCTCATAAGACCGTAGGCCAGCCGTGCGCCGTCCATAAACAGCGGAATATGATATTCGGTACAAACCTGGGAAAGGGCGGTCAGCTCCGCCTTGGAGTACAGTGTGCCATACTCGGTGGGGTGAGAGATATACACCATGCCGGGAAACACCATATGCTCCTTGGATTCATCCTTGTGGAAGGTCTCCAAAAGTGTCCGGACCTGGTCGGCATTGATTTTGCCTTCCTTGTGCTCCAGAGGCAGGATCTTGTGACCGTTAAACTCCACCGCGCCGGCCTCGTGGGCGTGAATATGGCCGGTGGTGGCGCAGACCACACCCTCAAATTCCTGCAGCATCGTGGCAATCACGATGGCGTTGGTTTGGGTGCCGCCCACCAAAAACTGCACATCTGCTTGCTCGCAACCGCAGGCTTTTTTGATCTTCTCTGCCGCGCTGGCGCAGTAGGCATCGCTGCCGTAGCCGGACTGCACCTCCAAATTGGTGTCGATCAGCTTTTGCAGCACCTTGGGGTGGGCACCGGTTATGTAATCACTTTCAAAGGAAATCATAATAAAACCTCCATATTTTATGTGTTTATTATAGACCGAAGGATTGCCAAAGGCAATACAAATATTGCAAAGAAGACAGAATTTGCTATAATATTCCTAAAGGAGTGTGCGTTTATGAAAAAGATTCTTATCATTACATCCAGCCCCCGAAAAAACGGTAATTCCAACGCTTTGGCAAAGGAATTTGCCCGGGGTGCGCTGGAGGCAGGGAATACTGTGCAGACCATATCCGTTGCAGACCTGAATATGGAGTTTTGCCGGGGTTGTATGACCTGCAACCATACCCTCAAGTGCGTTATCAACGACGATATGAAGGCAGTTCTGGAAACAATGAAAGAGGCCGATGTGATTGCTTTTGCCACACCGGTTTATTACTACAGTGTCAGTGGCCAGCTGAAGACCTTCTTTGACAGAACTTCTCCGCTGTTCGCGGCAAAATACCGCTTTACCGATGTATACCTGCTGGCCACGGCGGCAGATGAAGGCGCAGAAGCGGTGGCAGGTACAGAAACTGCAATAATGGGTTGGATCGATTGCTATCCCGGGACCCGGCTGGTAAAAACCGTCTTTGCCGGCGGCGTGGATGGGATTGGCAAGATCGCCGGACACAAGGCTCTGCAGGAAGCCTTTGAGACCGGAAAGTCTGTTTGCTGATTGCACCGCTGAAAAACGCGCAATTATGCCGCCATTGCTTGCACAAAGGTATATTTTGTATTAAAATGAGCGTAAATGTATTTTGTGAGGTGTGACCTTATGGATATCAACAAGTTGCTGCAGGGAGTGGATCATTGCCCCTGCGGACAAAAGCATACCTGCCAGATCCAGGCGGTACATATTGAGAAAAACGCCATTTCCCGTTTGGCGGAACTGTGCCGGGACCATCAAAATATCCTGCTGGTGGCGGATAATAACACCTATCCGCTTTGCGGCGAGCAGACGGAAAGGGTCTTGGCCCATCGCCTGACCGGGAAGGTAGTTTTGCACCGGGAGGGCCTTTTGGTCCCCAATGAGGAGGCCGTTGCCGAAATCGAAGGGGCTATGACGGAACAAACAGATCTGCTGATCGGTATCGGCTCCGGTGTCATCAACGATCTGTGCAAATATGTAAGCTTCCAACATAAACTGCCCTATTATATCATTGCAACCGCTCCTTCGATGGACGGCTATGCCTCCACCGGCGCGGCAATGATTATGCGCAGTATGAAAATCACCTATAGCGCCCATGTGCCCACTGCTATTTTGGCGGATGTGGATGTTTTGAAGGACGCACCGATGGATATGATCCAGTCCGGCTTTGGCGATATCATCGGCAAATATTCGGCGCTGAACGATTGGCTGCTGTCCGA
>JAGBVD010000093.1 GCA_017630495.1 Oscillospiraceae bacterium | reverse complement strand
AATGGATTATGAAGGAAATTTACGAATCTCCCGAATTGAATCTGATCAGCTACGTTCCTGCTGAAAACTTGGCATCCTCTTTCGGTTTTGAGGATCTGCTCCAGGGCCAGGGTGGCCGGGGCAACACCACCATCGAAAGCGGCGACATCGGATTCGATTTCTGATAAAACCCAATCAAAAGAGCCCTGCGGAGAAATCCGCAGGGCTTTTGCTACATATAATGTAAAAGCAAGGCGCTGATCACTCAACGCCTTGCTTTTTTAATATCCACTTTAAAGGGTTGTTTTCAATGTACTGCCAAACCTCATTATAATCGTGCTGATTGCGGATAATATGGTCGTAATAAGATTTTTGCCAAATGGGTCTGCCGATTTGTTTTGTGATGGATCCTTTAAATTGTTTGACCACCCTTGCAATCGTAGGGGCGAACTGTGTTCGCCCGTCAGCGGTGCTGTTAATCGTAATAAGGAAATGAATGTGATCCGGCATAATTACATATTTATCCACACAAATCGCATCGTATATGATATCCAATTTCTTAATTTCATTCTCTACGGTTATTCCAAGATTTGATAATGGAATATTTGCGGGCGAACACAGTTCGCCCCTACAATTCGACCAAAAAACTTTTTCGCGGTTTTGGGTGCAAATAGTTATGAAATAGGCGCCGGTTTGGTTGTAATCGTATTCCTTCAATCGGTTTATTTTTCGCTGTGGTAAATCCATAATCATCACCATTTTACAATTGGGTTGGCGTTTTGTTTTCTGCAAGCAGATCCTTTTTCAGATACTTGGAATGTAACTGTCGATGCAGCAGGACCAGACCACGGAAGCACAGTTCCGTTGCCATTGCGATCCACATACCGTGGATACCCAGCCGCGGCACAAGCACCACCGCCAGACCCAAGCGGACAACCCACATACTAAACAGATTCATAAGGCTGGGAACAAAGGTGTCCTCTGCGCCACGCAGCGCGCCGGAGGCCACAATGGAAATGCCGTACAGCGGCTCGGCCAAAAGGCCGATGCGAAGAATTTGCACGCCCACGGTTTGCACCTGGGCCACCGGTGTCAGAAGCCGGAAAACCAACGGACAGGCAAAGAACATTAAAAGACCGGTCAGTCCCATCATAATACCGCCAAAGGCAGTGGTGATATGACCGTAGCGCCGGGCCAGAGGATAGTCCTTTGCACCGATGCTTTGGCCCACCAGGGTGGCAGCTGCCGAGCCGATGCCGTAGCCGGGCATATAGCATAGGCTTTCTGCGGTGATTGCAAAGCTGTGGGCGGCAATGGCGATCGTACCCAAAGGGGCGATAATCACTGTGGATGCCACATACGCACCGGACATTGCTGCGGATTCTGCACCGATGGGCAGGCCGATCTTTAACGCCCGGCGGTAAATACCCCGATCCGGTGTGAATCGCTCGTCTCCGCGCAGTCGCAAGGGGTCATACTGAAAACAGCAGTAACAAAGCTGCACAAGGCAGATCACCACCACCGAAAGCCCGGTGCCAATAGCTGCGCCCAGCACTCCGTACCGGGGAATGAAAATGGCATTGAGCACCACATCCAAAAGGCACATTACTGCGTTGAGGATGCTGGGAACGACCATATTGCCGGCACTTTGCAAGAAGGTTGCTGCCAGGCGGTTTAGCTCCATAAAGGGAATGGTTAAGGCGAACACCAGAAAGTAGGCACTGGCCTCTTTCCAAAGGACCTGCTCGCCGCCCAGCCACCGGGGAAGACTGCCGCTGATGCAAACGCTGACGATCATCAAAAACAGCGCGGCCAGAAAACCGGCGGCAAAGCCATGACGCACCACTTGCCGGGCATTTTTGGCATCGTTGGCGCCGATGTACTGGGCCAACTGAACACCAAAACCGGATGCCACAGCACCGCCAATGCCGCCCAACAGCCAGGTGGTGGTGGAAACCAGACCGATGGCTGCGGAGGCGTTTGCTCCTAAATTGCCCACCATTGCAGAGTCGATATATTGCATGGCAATGGTGGTGATTTGCGTTAAGACTGCCGGAACACTCAACTGCATCACCCGACGAAGCTGGGCGCGGCCTTCCGGCTGGGAAAGTGTAGAAAGAAACATAATGATACCCTACAAACAAGCCGACACACTGTGCCGGCTTGCTTATTTCGTTTTATTCCAATTCAAATGCGCCGGTGTAGAGCTTGTAGTAAGTGCCCTTTTCGGCAATCAGGTCTTCATGGGTGCCCCGCTCGATGATGTGGCCATGGTCCAAAACCATAATGCAATCGGAGTTTCGCACGGTGGAAAGCCGGTGAGCGATGACAAAGGTAGTTCTGCCTTTCATCAGCGCGTCCATACCCTTTTGCACCAGTGCTTCCGTACGGGTGTCAATGGAGGAGGTAGCCTCGTCCAAAATCATTACCGGGGGATCGGCCACCGCCGCCCGGGCAATGGCGATCAGCTGCCGCTGACCCTGGGAAAGGCGCGCTCCGTTGCCGGTCAGCTCTGTATCGTAGCCCTCCGGCAGACGGGTGATAAAGTCGTGGGCATTGGCAAGCTGCGCCGCCCGGATACATTCTTCGTCGGTAGCGTCCAGCCGTCCGTAGCGGATGTTTTCCATCACCGTACCGGTAAACAGGTTTGTGTCCTGCAAAACCACGCCCAAGCTGCGCCGCAGGTCCGGCTTTTTGATCTTGTTGATGTTGATGCCGTCGTAACGGATCTTGCCATCGGCAATGTCGTAAAAACGGTTGATCAGGTTGGTAATGGTGGTTTTGCCGGCACCGGTGGCACCTACAAAGGCGATTTTCTGACCCGGATGGGCATACAAGGTTACATTGTGCAGCACCGTCTTTTCCGGTACATAACCGAAGTCAACATCGGTCATGGTGATATCGCCGGTCAGCTGGGTATAGGTAAGTGTGCCGTCCTCGTGGGGGTGTTTCCAGGCCCAGCAGCCGGTACGCTCATCGGTTTCAGTGATATTGCCGTCTTCGTCAATTTTGGCATTGACCAGGGTCACATAGCCTTCGTCCTGCTCCGGCTGCTCATCCATCAGCTCGAAAATGCGCTCCGCGCCGGCCAGTGCCATTACAATGGCGTTGATCTGGTTGCTGATGTGGCCGATAGGCTGATTGAAGGTCCGGGAGAACAGCAAAAAGGACACCAGCGCGCCGGTGGTCAGGAGATTGCCTTCCGAGGCAATGACCAAAAGACCGCCAATGATGGCCAGGATGGAGTACTGGATATAGCTTAGGTTGTTATTCACCGGGCCCATCATATTGGACAGCGCGCCGGCCTTGGCGGCATTTTCCCGGAGGGTGTCGTTGAGCTTGTCGAATTCTTCTTTGCAGGTCTTTTCGTGGGTGAACACCTTCACCACTCTTTGACCGCCTACCATCTCTTCCACATAACTGTTCACCGCGCCCAGGGATTTTTGCTGGCCAATAAAGAACTTGGCAGAGTTGCCGGCCACAACTTTGGTGATATACAGAATGCCTACCAGGGTTACGACAACAACTGCGGTGAGAATGGGAGAGGTGAACAGCATCGCAAAAAACACCACCAAAATGGTGATCACCGAGGAAATGCACTGGGGAATGGCCTGGGTGATCATCTGCCGGAGGGTGTCGATGTCGCTGGTGTAGCGGCTCATTACATCGCCTACCGGGTGGGTGTCAAAGTACCGGATGGGAAGCTTTTGCATATGGGAAAACAGCGTGTCCCGGACAGTTTTCTGAATGCCCTGACCCACCGGCACCATCAGCCACTGCTGCAGGAAGGAGGCTGCCATACCTGCCAGGTAAATGCAGGCCATCACACACAAAAAGCCGATCAGCGGACCAAAACCAGGGTTTTCCTGCTCCAGCATAGGCTTAATGTAATCGTCGATCAAGGTGCGCAGGGAGCCGTTGCTGGCGACGGAAGCGCAGGTGGAAAGGATAATACACACCACCATACCGATCAGCCGGGGAGTATAGGGCTTGGTATAGCTTAAGAGCCGTCCAAAGGTTTTTTTCGGGTCTTTTGCTTTGCGGCCATCGCCGCGCATGCGTACAGGAGGCATTATTCTTCACCTCCCTTTACTTGAGATTCATAAACCTCACGATAGATCTGGGAGGTTTGCAGAAGGGTTTCGTGGGTGCCCTGGGCGGCAATCTTGCCACCGTCCAGCACCAAAATCATATCTGCATCCTGAACGGATGTCACACGCTGGGCAATGATCAGCTTGGTTGTGCCGGGAATTTCTTCGGCAAAAGCTTTGCGGATCATAGCATCGGTGTGGGTGTCCACCGCGGAGGTGGAGTCGTCCAGAATCAGCACCTTCGGTTTTTTCAGCAGCGCCCGGGCAATGCAAAGCCGCTGCTTCTGTCCGCCGGATACGTTTTTACCGCCCTGCTCAATATGGGTGTCGTAGCCGTCGGGGAAGGAAACAATAAAGTCGTGGGCGCAGGCCAGACGGCAAGCGTGTTCCATTTCTTCGTCGGTAGCCTCCGGGTTGCCCCAGCGCAGGTTTTCCTTGATGGTGCCGGAGAACAAGGTGTTCTTTTGCAGCACCATCGCTACGGAGTTTCGCAGCGTTTCAATGTCGTAATCCCGGACATCCACACCGCCTACGCGAATGCTGCCCTCGGTAACATCGTAAAGCCGGGGAATCAGCTGCACCAGCGTGGATTTGCTGGAGCCGGTACCGCCCAGAATGCCCACGGTCATACCGGATTCAATGTGAATGGTAATGTTGTCCAAAGCGTTTTTGCTTGCGGTTTTGGAGTACCGGAAGCAGACATTTTCAAAGTCCAAAGCACCGTCCTTGACCTGCATCACCGGGTTTTCCGGATTGTGCAGCTCCGGCTGCTCCGTGAGAATTTCATAGCACCGCTGCATCGGCGCCCGGGTCATGGTCAGCATTACAAACACCATGGAAAGCATCATCAGACCGGAGAGGATCTGGGTGGTGTATGTAAACATAGAGGTCAGGTTGCCGGTGGTGAAGGTGGTGTTACCGGAGGAGACGATCATCGTCGCGCCCAGATAGGAAATGACAATGATGCAGGCGTATACTGCCAGCTGCATCAGAGGACTGTTGGCGGCCATGATCCGCTCGGCCTTGGTAAAGTCCTTGTATACCGATCCGGAAATGTGAGTGAATTTTTCCTTTTCCTTTTCTTCCCGGACAAAGGATTTTACAACGCGCATACCGTGCAGATTCTCCTGCACCACATTGTTAAGCTTGTCGTAGGTCTTGAACACCCGCTCAAAAATGGGATGCACCAGCCGAATCAGTACGAACAGACCCACGCACAGCAGCGGCAGCGCAATCATATACACCAGACACAGCTTGGGGCTGAGCCGGAACACCCGGATGCTGGCCAAAATCACCATCATCGGGCAACGCACCGCCATACGGATCATCATCTGGAAGAACATCTGGATGTGGGCCACATCACTGGTCAGCCGGGTGATGATGGAGGCTGTGGAGAATTTGTCAATGTTGGCAAAGTCAAAGGTCTGGACCTTATAGTACATATCGTGCCGCAGATTTTTGGAAAAACCGGTGGCGGCATAGGCGGCAAAAAAGGCAGAGCCGATGCCGAAAATCAGACTGCAGATCGCAGTCAGCACCAATAAAATACCTTGCTGCCACACCACGGTCATATTGCCCGGGGTAATGCCAGCGTCAACAATTGTGGCGATGATGCCGGGAATGCGCACTTCCATATACACTTCGCCAATCATACACAATGGGCTCAGCAGTGCTGCACCGGCATACTGGCGAACGCTTTTGGCAAGGGTTTTGAGCATTCTTCTTCCTCCTTCTTTCAAAAGATACATAATTAAATAATATTTTAGCACAGCTGTCTGCCGTTTACAATATCCACAGAAAAAAGTTTACAATTGTATAATCAAAGACAACCTACAAAAAGGACTTGAATTCAGCAAAGGCGTTTGATATAATGCAGTTACTTTGCAGGGTTCGTATATCGGTAATACAACGGCTTCCCAAGCCGTGAAGGCGGGTTCGACTCCCGTACCCTGCTCCAAAAACTACACCACCCAATAAAGGGTGGTGTAGTTTTTATAAAGGAAAGGGAGTCGAACCCATCCAAATGCAACAGTCCGGGGGACTGTTGCTGGCACCAGTGCAAACATTGGTGCCTACCATAATTTGCGAAGCAAATGCACATCGACTCCCGTACCCTGCTCCAACAAAACAGACCACCTCAACGAGGTGGTCTGTTTTGTTCTGTAAGGGGAGGGAAACGAACCCATTTATATGGAACAGTCCGGCGGACTGCTCCTGCCCCCCAGTGCAAACACTGGGGCTACCTTTACATATCGACTCCCTTACCCTGCTCCAAGAAACAATAGATAAAATACAGAGTTGTATTTGATTTGGAATTTCTTGCAGGTATTGCTTGCTTTTTTGGCATTTATTGAGTATAGTATATGTGAGAAAATATGGCTTTCAATTTATAACAATTGTGAGGTGTGCTTATGGGAAAAATTCGTAATTTCTTGGCATTTGACCTGGGTGCCAGTAACGGACGGGCGATTTTGGGCCGCTTTGACGGTGAAAAAATCACTATGACTGAACTGCACCGTTTCGAAAACAATTACATTGAGATGAACGGCATTTACTACTGGGATACAGTTTATCTGTACAATCAGCTCAAGCAAGGTCTGATCGCCTTTAAGCAGGGCGATTACGGTCAGCTGGATGCCTTTGGTATTGATACCTGGGGTGTTGACTTCGGTCTGCTGGACAGAAACGGTCAATTGGCCGGTGTTCCCCGGTCCTACCGGCTGGGCAATCAGGACGACATTGACGCGGTTTTGGAAAAGATCCCTGCGCAGGAGCTTTACAGCCGCAGCGGTATTGACACCAAGCTGACCTTCAACACACTGTACCAGCTTTACCGCAGAAAGCGGGAGCAGGACCCGGCACTGGAAATTGCAGATACAATGCTGCTGACCCCGGATCTTCTGGGTTATTTCCTCACCGGCGCAAAGGGTACAGAATATACCATTGCCACTACTACCCAGCTGTTTAATCCCACCACCAAGGATTGGGACTGGGAGACCATCGACCAGTTAGGCTTGCCCCGGAAAATCTTCACCAAGATCGACCCCACCGGCACCGTGCGCGGCTATCTGCGTAAGGAGCTGTGCGAGGAGATCGGTTTGAATCCGGCAGCCTTTGTGGCCGTTGGCAGCCACGACACCGCTTCTGCGGTGGCGGCCATCCCCGGCACCGGCAGCTTTGCCTTCTGTTCCAGCGGCACCTGGAGCTTGTTCGGCGCAGAAATGGATAAGCCGGATCTGTCTGCCGAGGCCCAGGAAGCAGGCTTCTCCAACGAAGGTACGATCCAGGGTACATATCGTCCGTTGCGGACCATCATTGGCATGTGGATCATCCAGGAATGCCGTCGCGACTGGCTGAAAAATGGCATCAATGTTTCCTGGGACGGTGTGGTAGAGCAGGCCAAAAATGCAGAGCCTTTGCGCTCTATCATTGATCCGGATTCCCCGGAATTCTATGACGGCGGCAATATGGAAAAGAAAATTCAGGATTTCTGCCGCAGAACAAACCAGCCTGTGCCGGAAACCTTGGGCCAGATCGCCCGTTGCGTTTACGAATCTCTGGCGCTGAAATACCGCCACGCATTGGAAGGCCTGGAAAAAATGAAGGGTCAGCGGATCGACTCTCTGAACATCGTTGGCGGTCCGATCAACAACCGCTTCCTGGATCAGTTGATCGCCGATTCTCTGGACAGAACGGTGGTAACCGGCCCGGTAGAGGGCGCGGCTATTGGCAACCTTCTGACCCAGGCAATGGCCCTGGGCGACATCAAGGATCTGGACCAGCTTCGTCAGGTGGTACGCAATTCCGAGACCGTCGAAACCTGGACACCCAACCACACCCCCCAGTGGGAACAAGCATATGAAAAACTTTTAACTTTTTTAAAGTAAAGGAGAATATATTATGAGCGTAGATATGAGCAAATGGACCGAACTGGCCAAGGCCAATGTTCACAACCGTCCCGCAGGTGAAGGCCGTCTGGCCGGCAAGATCACCATCGTTACCGGCGCTGCCCAGGGCTTCGGCAAGGGCATCGCAGAAGAACTGTACAAAGAAGGCGCAACCATCATCATTGCCGATATGAACCTGCCTCTGGCAGAGTCTGTGGCAAAGGAAATGGGCGAGCGCGCCTGGGCCATCGGTGTCAATGTTTCCGACGAGGAAAGCTGCGCCAATATGGTCGGCCAGGTTGTGGAAAAGTTCGGCGGTCTGGATATTATGGTCGCCAATGCCGGCGTTGTCCGCAGCGGTCCTATCGCTGAGTTTGAAAAGAAGGACTTTGAGTTTGTCACTGCCATCAACTACACCGGTCTGTTCCTCAGCTGCAAGTATGCCGCCATCATTATGGAGGCCCAGCACGAGGCTGACCCGGAAGCTACCTTTGACATCATCGCTATGTCCTCCAAGTCCGGTCTGGAAGGCTCCAACAAGAACTTTGCCTATGCAGGCTCCAAGTTCGGTGCTATCGGTCTGGTCCAGTCCTGGGCACTGGAGCTGTGCGCTTACAATATCAAGGTCAACGCCATCTGCCCCGGTAACTATCTGGACGGTCCTCTGTGGTCCGATCCCGAGCGTGGTCTGTTTGTACAGTACCTGCAGGCCGGCAAGGTGCCCGGCGCAAAGACCGTTGAGGATGTCCGCCGTTTCTATGAGTCCAAGGTTCCTATGAACCGCGGCTGCCTGCCCATCGATGTGGCCCGCGCTGTTATGTACTGCGTAGAGCAGAAGTACGAGACCGGCCAGGCGATTCCTGTTACCGGCGGCCAGGTTATGCTGAACTGAGGTAAATGTAATGATTGATATTGCAATTCTTAACAAGCTCAATGCCCCCACCCGGCAGGAGCGAATCGCAAACCTCCGTGAGGTTTTGAAGGATACCACTTTCCCTGAAATGGTACCCCAGTACATCAATAACCACATCCATACCACCTATTCCTTCTCTCCCTATTCTCCCACCGCAGCGGTGTACGCCGCCCGGATGGAAGGCCTTTGCACCGCCGGTATCATCGACCACGATTCCATTTCCGGCGCAGAGGAGTTTTTGGAAGCTGCCGAGATCATTGGCATCCCCGTAACCATCGGTATGGAAGCCAGAGTTTCTATGGACGGCACTCGTTTGGAGGGCCGCCGCACCAACAACCCGGACCAGGTGGGCGTCAGCTATATGACCATCCAGTCCGTACCCCACAACAAGGTCTCCACACTGACCGAGTTCTTTAAGCCCTACCAGGCTGCCCGTCACACCCGTAACCGCCAGATGATCGAGAAAATCAATGCGCTGGTGGGTGTGTCTCTGGATTATGACCGGGATGTGCTGCCGCTGTCCGAAGCAAAGGACAACGGTGGTGTTACCGAGCGCCATCTGATGTACGCATTGGCCATCGAGCTGGTCAAGCAGGTGGGCAAGGGCCAGGGTATGGTGGACAAGCTCACTCAGCTGGGTATGAATCTGTCCGAAAAGCAGGTCGCTTTGCTGATGGATACGGAATATCCTTTCTATGAGTACGATGTTCTGGGTATGCTGAAGGGCACTTTTGTTCCCAAGATCTTCATTGATGCCACCGACGAATGCCCCAAGCTGAAGGATATGGTCAAGCTTTGTAGTGATGTGGATGCTTACCTGTGCTATGCTTACTTGGGCGACGTGGGTGACAGCGTCACCGGCGACAAGAAGGCCCAGAAGTTTGAAGACGACTATCTGGACGATGTGTTTGAGTGCCTGAAGGAAGAGGGCGTCAAGGCCGTCACCTATATGCCCACCCGTAACACACCTGCCCAGCTGGAGCGTTTGCGCGGTCTGTGCGACAGCTACGGTATGTTCCAGATCTCCGGTGAGGATATCAACACCCCCCGCCAGAGCTTCATCATCCGGGCAATGGAAAACCCCATGTTCCAGAATCTGATCGACGCAACCTGGAAACTGATCGAACACGAAAAGAATACCTAAAGGAGTATGAATATGAATACAAAAGCAGTACGCATTCACGGTAAAAAGGACCTGCGGCTGGACGAGGTGACTTTGCCCGAGATTGGCGCTGACGGTGTGCGTGTCCGCATTGCCTGCGACAGTCTGTGTATGTCCAGCTACAAAGCAGCCATTGAAGGCGGCGACCATAAGCGCATCCCCGACCGCTGCGACCTGACCCCCACCATTCTGGGTCACGAGTTCTGCGGTGATATCGTAGAGGTTGGCGAAAACTGGAAGCATAAGTATAAGGTAGGCGACAAGTTCGTCATCCAGCCTGCCCACTATCATAAGGGCAGCCAGATGGCTCCCGGCTATTCCTACGAGTTCTGCGGCGGCGATGCCCAGTACGGCAATGTGCCCATTGAGACCTTGCTGGAAAACTGCCTGCTGCCTTACGATTCCGATACTTATTACTACGGCTCTCTGGCCGAGCCTCTGAGCTGTGTCATTGGTACTTTCCACGCAATGTACCACACCAAGGCCGGCTCCTATGTCCACGAAATGGGCATTAAGGAAGGCGGCAAGATGGCACTGCTGGCATCCGTCGGTCCTATGGGTCTGGCTGCCATTGACTACGCCATCCACTGCGACCGCCGTCCCAGCCTGCTGGTCATCACCGATATCGATGATGCTCGTCTGGAGCGCGCCGCTTCTATCTACACCGTAGAGGAAGCCGCCAAGTATGGCATTGAGCTGCACTATGTGAACACCCGTATGGAAAATGCCACCGCTTATCTGCGGGAGCTCACCGGCGGCACCGGCTACGATGATGTGGTCTGCTTCGCCCCCGTGAAACCCCTGATCGAGCAGGCTGACGATATTCTGGGCTTCGACGGATGCCTTAACTTCTTTGCCGGTCCTACCGACAGCCAGTTCAAAGCACCCTTCAACTGGTACAATGTCCACTATCTGTATACCCACGTGGTTGGCACCTCCGGCGGTAACACCAACGATATGCAGGAAGCCATCGCCATGATGAACGCAGGCAAGCTTAACCCCTCTGCATTGGTCACCCACATCGGCGGCCTGAACGCAGCGGTGGAGACCACCTTGAACCTGCCCTCCATCCCCGGCGGCAAGAAGCTGATCTACACCCATGTGGACCTGCCTCTGGTGGCCATCAACGATTTCGAGGAGCTGGGTAAGACCGATCCGTTCTTCGCAGAACTGGACCGTCTGTGCAAGGAAAACAACGGCCTTTGGAATCCGGCTGCAGAAAAGTATCTGCTGGCCAACGCCAAGAAGATCTAAAAGTAAAATCGCCTGAGCCAATCGGCTCAGGCGATTTTTTATTGTTCCAGAATTTGTCTGGCGGTATATTCATCGGTAATTAGCGTGTTGATTAACTGGGTGCGCAGTGCGCCGGCAATGGCGGTGACTTTGTCGTTGCCGCAGGCAATGGCAATGGTCTTTTTTGCACCGGAGATATGCTGGGCGGAGGCGCACAAAGTGTTTTCGTACAGATCGATCAGCTGACCTTTTTCATTGAAGAAATGGGTGGCAACATCACCGATGATCTCACCGCTTTTGTCTCTGTAGCCAAATGTTTTGCCGAAAACCTGCAGAATTTCCTGGTTACCGATACCCACGATGGCAATATCGGTATTTGCCCACAGGCTTTCCATTTTCTTAAAATAGGAAAGTGTTTTTAAAAGGGCGCAATCTTCGTTGGTATCTGCCAGATAAGGAAACCAGGCATATTTGACTGTCGCGCCGATCTGGTCGGCCATACCCCGGGCCAGCTCGTTGGAGGAAAAGTAAGCATTTTCGTTGTCGGTAGCGCCGAACAGGGGAAAGACGGTGTTGCCCTGGGTGTTCAGCTGAGGCAGATTGTTGATAAATTCCTGAATAGTGCGACCCCAGGAAAGGGCAATTTTTAGGCCGCCCAGCTGCAGGATGGGCGCAATGTGATCTGCCGCTGCCTTGACGGTCATCATTCGCCGCAAGGACTCGTTTTCACTGCTGACAGAGCATACCACACAGCTTTGGATGCCGAATTTCTCACAAATTGCGGCTTCTAAATCTTTGCGATCCTTTTCCGGATTGCAGATGGTGATCTGCACTACATTTTTTTCCAGCGCTTCATTTAACAGCTTGGAAACGGTTTGCCGGGAAAGGTGCATCAAATCGGCAATTTCCTGCTGGGTAAGCTTCTTGTTGTAGTAAAGGGTGGCGATTTCCGCCATTAAAATCTTTTCGTCTTGGGCTTTCATTTTATCACCTGCTTTGTGTTTATTCTATCAAATTTCAGGCAAAAAGTCAATATAAATTAACATTTGTAATTGACAAATGTTAATATGGGTGCTAAAATGAGTTCACTATATAATAAAAGGAGTGCGCCCTATGTTAGTATCTATGAAACAAATGCTGGCCGATGCCCAGAAAAACCACTATGCTATCCCGGCATTTGATGTCAGCAACTTCGAAATGGTAAAAGCTGTTTTGGATGCCTGTGAGGAGGAGAGATCTCCTGCGCTGCTGCAGGCTTTGGGAGTAGACTTTAACGGGAAGGGCCTTCCCATGCTCACCGCTTTGATCAAGGAAGCTTCGGAGCATTATACCATTCCTGTTTGTCTGCACCTGGACCACGCAACGGATTTTGATTTTATCAAGGCCGCCTGCGATGTAGGCTTCAGCTCCGTAATGTTTGACGGCTCTACATTGCCCTTTGCAGAAAATGCCGCAAAGACCGCTGAAATCGTAAAGTACGCCCACGAAAGAGGCGTTACCGTAGAGGCCGAGCTTGGCCATGTGGGCAACGCTATGGTAGGCAATGAGGCAGACAGTGTCCAGAACGAAGACCCGGAAGACACTCTGACTCTGCCCCAAGAGGTGGTCAAATTTGTGGAAATGACCGATGTGGATGCTTTGGCAATCGCCATCGGCACTGCCCACGGTGTTTACAAGAAGACTCCCACCCTGCGCATTGACCGGCTGGACGAGATCGTGTCTGTTTGCGACCGCCCCCTGGTCCTTCACGGCGGCAGTGGCACCCCCGACGAACAGATGCAAAATGCCATCGTCCACGGCATCACCAAAATTAACATTTTCTCTGATATCATAGTTGCCCTCAATGACGGTCTGCGGGATAAACTCAATGCCATTGAAAATCCTGCTACCTGGCCTTGCTATGTTTTTGAGGATGCCCAGAAGCGGATCCGGGAAGTTGCCAAAAACAAGATCAGAACCTTTGGCAGTAACGGGAGGGTGTAATGATGAAGACAAAAGCAGTGCGTCTGTATGGCGAAAATGATGTGCGTCTGGAAGAGTTTGAACTGCCTGCGCTGAAAAACGGGGAAATTCTTATTAAGATCATTTCCGACAGTGTCTGTATGTCCACCTACAAGACCATCAAGCAAGGCACAAAGCACATTCGTGTGCCGGACAATGTAGCGGAAAACCCCACCATCATCGGCCACGAATTCTGCGCTGAGATCGTGGAGGTAACCGACAAGTGGAAGGACCGGTATCAGGTAGGTGACAAGGTGGTTATGCCTCCTGTTCTGTCTTACCTGGGCGGTATGCAGACCGTGGGTTACTCCTTTGGGGAGATTGGTGGTGTGTCTACCTACTCCATCGTCTATGACCACATTGTGGAAAACGGTTATCTGATGAAGCTGGACAGCGATGCCTTTTTCAGCGGCTCTCTCATTGAGCCTGCCTCCTGCGTCATTCGCGGCTATAAGGCCAACATCCACCTGGACGAAGAATATAAACCCTTCACCAACATTCGCCCCAACGGCAAGGTGGCCATTTTGGCCGGCTGCGGCCCGATGGGTCTGGTGGCCATTGACATTGCCCTCCACGGCGATGTAAAACCCTCCAAGCTGGTGGTTACCGATTTAAACAAGGATCGTCTTGCCCGGGCAGAGAAGATTTTCAGCCCGGAAAAGGCAGCCAAAGACGGCATTGAGCTGATCTTTACCGACGCATCCACACCGGAACAGCTTTTGGAACTGGCAGAGGGCGGCTATGATGATGTGTTTGTCTACGCCCCTGTTCCGGCAGTGGTGGAACTGGCCGATGCAATCTTAGGCTTTGACGGCTGTTTGAATTTCTTTGCCGGTCCTTTGGACAAGAAATTCAGCGCAACCTTTAATTTCTACAATGTCCACTATGCCCAGCACCATGTTGCCGGTACCAGTGGCAGCACCACAGAGGATATGCGGGACATTATCCGTCTGATCGGCGAAAAGCGCATCGATCCTGCGGTGATGATCACCCACATCGGCGGCATCGATGCAGCCATCGACACCACCGTCAATCTGCCCCAGATCCCCGGCGGCAAGAAGCTGATCTACACCCACATTGATCTGCCTTTGACAGCGATTGAAGATTTTGAGGAGTTGGGTAAGTCCGATGCCCGATTCGCCCAGCTGGACAAGCTGTGCAAGGCAAATAACAATTTGTGGTGCGCCGAAGCAGAAAAGTACCTGCTGGCTAATTTCTAATCCTAAACCCGGCAACCGATTTTCGGTTGCCGGGTTTTTTGTGTGGAAATTACTGCTTGTTATTGTGTGATATATATGATAAGATGATTTTGTAAGAGAGAAAGACAACGCATAGAGAAAGGGGATTTATTATGAAATATGTAAAAAGTTTCCTGATCGTTATCTGTTTTTGCGTTTTACTTGCCGGGTGTGAAAAGAAGTGCAAGCACGACTATCAATCAAAAATCACCCGGGCGGCAACCTGCGCCCAGGCGGGAGAAGAAGTCTTTACCTGCAAGCTTTGTCAAGAGAGTTACACAGAGCAGATTCCTGTGTTGGAGCATAACTATGTGATTGGTGAGGTGGAGAGAGCATCTACCTGCGCTGTAGAAGGATTGCAAAAATATACTTGTCAGAATTGCGGCGCAGAGAAAACCGAGCCTATGGAAAAATTGGAACACGCCTTTGGGGAACCTACGGTTACGAAAGAGCCGAACTGTACGGAAAAAGGCATTCGGTCTGCTGCGTGCAAGAATTGCACAGAGACCAAAGTGGTGGAAGAAATTCCCACGAACGATACCCATATGTATACGGAGACGGTTGTGCGAGAGGCAACCTGCGCACAAAAGGGTGAGGGCAAGAAGACCTGCACATTGTGCAAGCATTCGCAAACCGTCGAGTATAAGATGGAGTCCCATAAATACGGCGCTTCGGAGGTTACAAAACTAGCCACCTGCACAGAAGAAGGTGAGAAGCAGTCTCAATGCAGTGTCTGCAAAAAAGTGAAAAAAGAGACTATCGCTTTAGAAGAACATTCGTGGTCGGAAGGTTCCTGCAAAGAAAAAAAGGTTTGCAGAGATTGCGGTAAAGTTGGCGAAATGGGCGACCATATCTACATCACACTTTCTTCCCAAGGGTCTGCCACAATGTTTACTGCATCTATGAAAGAAAAGCAGTGCAAAGCTTGCGGAGACTACAAAGTGATTTTTAATACAGCGAAAGGGGAAGTGGATTTCTTAAAGTCCCGGGATGATGTTGCGAAATATGCCAAGAAAAAGGGCTTTAAAGTCAAGTATGGACAACTCGACCAGAAGTACGAAGACTATGCACGTTTTTCTGTAACTGAGATAACGTATGATGGCCGAAAGATTTCGACCCTAACAAAAGAAGGAAAGAAATGCGTGGATAGTCTGTATTCGAAGTATTCGAAAACAGACGGAGGCGTGGCTGCGTGTACGCTGTATATACAGGCGGTCTATAAACAGGATAGTATGATGAGCGGAGATTTCATCCTGGAATTTTATGTGGATTCTTAAAAGATTGTCATAATAAGAGCCGGCAACCGAATGCGGTTGCCGGCTTTCTGTTATTTACCTAAATATTTGCGGATTTTTTCCAGAGAAACCTGGGTCTCATTCTTTTTCCACTGGGCCACCAGATCGTTGAAGGAATATTCCATAGAGCCTTCAAAGCCGATCAGGCTGTCTTCCTGCCAGCAGGTAAGACCGATGTCGGTGTTCTCGTCCTCTGCCTTGGCAATCTGCACCATATACTGGTAAAGGGCATCGGTGGTATGCTCCTTGACACCAAGCAGAGCAAACAGTTCATCTGCCCGATCACGGTCTTCGCCCTCTTTCAAGGCAATCATCAGTCGCTTGGCGACGGACCAGCTCATTACATGATAGGCAGTTACGAAGCTGCATTTTAAGAACCGGGCGTTAGCGGTTTGTTTGGAGACCTCGCTGCCGTAGGCTGCGCCCATTTCCTGAACAGTATCGTCCAGAATTTGGCAGCCTTCTTCAAAAAGCTGCAAAGCCTTTTTCAGCCGGTTGTAACGGAACAGGAAGAAATTGGTGTTTTCCCACAGCTTATCCCGGTAGACCTCCCACCAGATGTTGCCGTCTACGCCGGGCTGATGCCAGGCCCAGGGAACGGTGGGGATGTCCAGGTCTTCTTTTTTCTGGTCAAACAGCAGCGGATAGGTCGGACCGCAGCGGAAAGGACCGTATTGCTCTGTAGCAACAGCGACAATGGTGCGGATGCCCTGGCTGAAAAGCGCCCAGGCCTGTAAGGCCGCATCGGCTTTTTCGCCATAGTCACGCCGGGCGATTGCCTTGAGCATATCGTCATTGGACATGCCGCCGGTGAAGAAGGCGTTCTTGGTAAATAGTGTCAAAAAAGACGGCACCCAGCCGTAATGGTGGCTTTCCATCAGGCCGCAAAGACCGTAATCCTGGTGGCTTTGCTCCATTGCCTCATAGCGCTTTTGCCACTGCTGGGGCACGGGAAGATAGGGGGTAACACCGTTGTCCCAGGTGCGGCCACCGGTGTTGCCCATTGCATACAGGCGCATACCCTT
>JAGBVD010000092.1 GCA_017630495.1 Oscillospiraceae bacterium | reverse complement strand
GCATTGCCGTGGTCCGCAGTGATCAGCACGGTGTAGCCGTACTTGTCCGCTGCCTGCAAAATGGCCTTCAGGCCGCTGTCCACACACTCCATAGCGTAAACAACCGCTTCCATTACGCCGGTATGGCCCACCATATCGCCGTTGGGGAAGTTGCAGCGCAGGAACTGGAACTTGCCTTCTGCCATTGCCTTGACCATCGCCTCGGTGATCTCCTTGGACTTCATAGCAGGTGCCTGCTCGAAGGGAATCACATCAGAGGGAATCTCCAGATACTCTTCCAACTCCTCACTTACCTTGCCGGAGCGGTTACCGTTCCAGAAGTAAGTAACATGGCCGTATTTTTGGGTCTCGGACACCGCAAATTCCCGGATGCCGGCCTTGCACAGCACCTCGGTCAAGGTGTTGGAGATCACAGGGGGCTGCACCAGATAATTTTCGGGAATGTTCAAATCGCCGTCATACTGGAGCATACCGGCAAACTTCACACCGGTGTAATCGCCCCGGTCAAACTTGTCAAAGTCCTTCCGGTCAAAGGCCAGGGAAATTTCCTGGGCCCGGTCGCCACGGAAGTTAAAGAGGATCACGCTGTCGCCGTTTGCGATCTTGGCAACGGGCGCACCGTTTCTAGCCACCACGAAAGCAGGCAGGTCCTGGTCGATGCAGCCGGTCTCCTCACGGTAGGTCTCAATGGCCTCCTTGGCAGAAGCAAACATTCTTCCCTGACCCTGGACATGGGTGCGCCAGCCATTTTCCACCATGCCCCAGTTAGCCTCGTAACGGTCCATGGTTACCTGCATTCTGCCGCCGCCGGAGGCGATAGCGTAATCGCAGCCGTCGGTGCTCAGTTCGGTCAGTACCGTTTCCAGCTGCTCCACATACTCCAGAGCAGAGGTAGCCGGCACATCACGGCCGTCCAGCAAAATGTGGCAGTAAGCTTTCTTTACGCCCTCTTTCTTTGCCTGCCGCAGCAGTGCGATCAGGTGGGCAATATTGGAGTGAACATTGCCGTCAGAGAGCAGGCCGATAAAGTGCATTGCCTTGCCGCCGGCATTGGATGCCAGATCCTTCCAAGTAGCAGATGCAAACAGTGTGCCGTTTTCGATGGACTCGCCAACCAGCTTTGCGCCCTGGGAGTAAACCTGGCCGCAGCCGAGAGCATTGTGGCCAACCTCGGAGTTGCCCATATCCTCATCGGAAGGCAGACCGACAGCAGTGCCGTGGGCCTTCAGGTAAGTATGGGGGCATTCTGCCAGCAAAGTATCCAAAGTGGGGGTTTTTGCCACTACAACAGCATCGCCGCTGCCGCCGTCGCCTTTGCCCACACCGTCCATAACAACTAATACAATGGGTTTTTCCATAATATCCTCCAACAAAAGTGCATTTTATGAGTTATACTATTTTACATCATTTTCGTCAAAGATACAACTGTTTTTTGAATTTTTTTGTAAGCTGTGGCACTGTGACAGAAAAAGTCCCGGAGAAAGTGCTTTCTCCGGGAGGTTTTTTCTTTTAATTCACAGTGTCCTGGGCGCGCAAAAACAGCTCGCCGATGCGCCGGCGCATTGCCTCCGCCTCCGGGGTAACCCCACTGCCCTCTGTTTCGATCCACTGGGCCGATGCCTGCTGGGCCTGCTTTAAGGTCTGCAGATCGCAGCTTAAAGAGGCCGCCCGGAACACCGGCAGTCCCGACTGACGGGAGCCGAAGAAATCACCGGGTCCCCGAAGCTTCAAGTCCTCCTCGGCAATCTCAAAGCCGTCGGTGGTCTTGCACAGGGCCTTCATTCGGGCAAGGGTCTGGGCATTTTTGGTGCGGCTGGTCAAAATGCAGAAGCTTTTGGCATCGCCTCTTCCCACCCGGCCTCGCAGCTGGTGCAGCTGGGAAAGACCAAACCGGTCTGCATCCTCAATGACCATCAAGGTGGCATTGGGTACATCCACGCCCACCTCAATGACCGTAGTGGCAACCAAAACATCCGCTTCCTGCCGGGCAAATGCCCCCATCACCGCTTCCTTTTCGCTGCCCTTCATCTGGCCGTGAAGCAGTGCAACCCGCAGATCGGGAAACACCGTCTGCTGAAGGGTTTCCGCCCAGACGGTGGCCGCTTTCAAGTCCAGATCGCCATTTTCCTCCACCGCCGGACACACCACAAAGCACTGATGATTTTCGGCAACCTGCTTGCGGATAAAGGCATTGATTCTGGCCCGGTAGCTTTCATCCACCAAAAATGTATCTGTCTGCTGGCGGCCGGGAGGCAGTTCGTCCAGAATGGACACCTCCAGATCGCCGTACATAAGTAGGGCCAGTGTTCTGGGAATGGGGGTGGCCGACATCACCAGCACATGAGGGTCTTTGCCCTTACCCAGCAATGCGGCACGCTGCCCCACGCCAAAGCGGTGCTGCTCGTCCGCCACCACAAGGCCCAAATTTTGGAACTGGGTGCTGTCCGACACCAGCGCGTGGGTGCCGATGATCAAGTCCACCTGCCCGTCAGCAATGGCCTGCCGGGTATCTTTCTTTTGCTTGGGGGTCAAGGATCCGGTGAGCAGGCAAGTGCGAACACCCAAAGGTGTTAAAAGCTTGTTTAAGGATTGATAGTGCTGCTCTGCAAGAATTTCCGTGGGGGCCATCAATGCCGCCTGCTGATTGTTCTTCACCGCCAGATAGGCCGCCGCAGCCGCCACCATGGTTTTACCGCTGCCCACATCGCCCTGAACAAGGCGGTTCATCGGCTTTCCGCTGCCGAAATCCTTTGCGATCTCATCGATGGCCCGGCTTTGGGCACCGGTGAGGGTAAAGGGCAGCGCGCTGTAAAAGGCGCTTAAATCCAGATTTTTATAAGGTATAACCGCCTTTCCCGACCGGGCAGCACGCATCAGCGCAAGGCCGGCAGAAAACACGAAGAACTCCTCAAAGATCAGCCGTTTTTTGGCCAGGGCCGCCTCCTCCATAGAGGCCGGCTCGTGAATGGCATAGTAGGCCCGCTCTGCCGGCAAAATGCCAAACGCACTGCGCACCGATGCCGGCAAAACCTCCGCCGGGGGATCACAAATGGCCAGTGCCTGCCGCACCGCCTTCAACACCGAGGCATTGGAAAGGCCGGCGGTCAGGGGGTAAATGGGCAGCACCCGCCGGGTGAGGATGGGCTCGCTATCCAGCTCCTCAAACACCGGAGAGGTCATATTATAGCCGATAAAATCACCGGATACCGTTCCATAGAAAATATACTCTTTTCCGTACTGGAGCTTGTCCGTGGTAAATTTCTGATTGAAGAAGGTCAGAGTCAGCCGGGCGGTATAGTCCGCCACCTGCACCTTGGTCACATCCAAGCCCTTGCGGATATGGGAGGTCCGGGGCGCAGACATTACCATCGCCTTAAAGCAGGCCGGCTCATCCGGCTGCAGCTTTTCAATGGTGACGATTCTGGTCCGGTCTTCATAGCCTCTGGGGAAATGGCAGATCAGGTCCTCCAAAGTGCGGATATTTAATTGGTTAAACTGCTTGGCTTTTGTAGGGCCTACGCCCTTTAATATGGTAATGGGATCTGTCAGCTTTGCCATATCCGCACCTCCTTTTCCTTAATTATAACATAAAAAACAAAAAAGAAAATGAAAATTTCATTCGGCCGGCAATTATAAACAGCGAGAGATTTTGTCCTAAGAGAAAGAACGGAGCCGACGCATACAATGCATCGATTGTCTCTCACGGCGGGGAGATTTTTCAAGACAAATAAAAGGCCAGAAAGCCTATACTTTGTGTATGGCTATGGCCTTTTATGCAGTATTGGAAAATTTCACCCCGTGAGAGGGTATGAAAAAACGCCCTCTGTATCAAACAGAAGGCGATATTTTCAGAGAACTTAAGCCATCTTGCTCAGCCGCAGGGTCATGCTGCTCTTCTTGCGGGCAGCAGTATTCTTGTGCAGAATACCCTTGCTGACAGCCTTGTCAACGATCTGAATAGCAGCCTTGTAAGCAACTTCAGCGGTAGCCTTGTCGCCGGAGTCCAGGGCAGCCTCGTACTTCTTAATGACGGTCTTCATCTCGGACTTGTCGGCCTTATTCTTCTCATAAGCGATTCTGGAACGGATGACATCCTTCTTAGAGGACTTAATGTTGGGCATAGTTACACCTCCTATTCGCATTTTCTCACGCAGCTACCAATTATAGCGGAACTTGTCAATAAAATCAATACCTTTTTTAAAATTTTCCAAATTCGCATAAATACCAGTAAAATTTTTCTTTGTCAAGACCGAATTTTTGTCTGCTTTTTCCCCTATCGGCAAGTTGCCAAAGGGCGAAAAAGTGGGAAGTCTGTCAGTTGCTGTCGAAAAAA
Organism: Oscillospiraceae bacterium; assembly: GCA_017630495.1. Lineage (GTDB taxonomy): Bacteria > Bacillota > Clostridia > Oscillospirales > Oscillospiraceae > Faecousia. Next base: position 4,992 of record JAGBVD010000092.1, on the reverse strand, counting down.
CTTATGTAAACCAAAAATGCATACGATTAACTTTCCCCAAAAAGGCGCTGTCTGTGGAAAAGCCTGTGGAAAATGTGGAAAACTTATGCTTTTCAACAGCTGTTTTCCCCTTTTACACCTTTCTGCACACCTTTTTGCCTGTATAAATTCCTGCATATCCCGGTTACAAAGCTGTAATTTCTAGTGTTATGTTGCCAAGAAATTTCCGCTTATTTTTTCCTCATTTTTATCGAAAAAGTTGCCATTTTTACGAATGCCCACAGTTTTTGCCCCAGCCTGTCGCCACCGCCACCGAAAAAATTTGTGCGTTTTTCACAAAAATGCCAATTGTATGATTTTGGTCCTCAGGGAAATAATGAATCTATCATCCATTTTCAGGAGGACACTATGCAGGGAAAAGTAGAGATCTGCGGTGTGAACACCGCCCGGCTGAAGGTTTTATCCCAAACGGAAACGGATATGCTGCTGCGCCGGGCCAAAGAGGGGGACGAAAGCGCCCGGCAAAAGCTGATCGAGGGCAACCTTCGTCTTGTACTGAGCGTTATCCAGCGGTTTGACAAACGGGGGGAATCCCCGGACGATTTGTTTCAGGTGGGGTGCATCGGCCTGATTAAGGCCATCCAGAATTTCGACCCCACAAAGCAGGTGAAATTTTCCACTTACGGTGTCCCTATGATCGCCGGGGAGGTACGGCGCTATCTGCGGGACAATTCCGCCATTCGGGTCTCCCGGTCCATTCGGGATGTGGCCTACCGGGTGCTGCAGTGCAAAGAAGCGCTGCTGGTGAAGCTGGGACGAGAGCCGACCTTGGAGGAGATTTCCAGAGAACTGGAGCTTCCTATAGAGGATGTGAGCGAAGCGCTGGATGCGGTTTGCGCTCCTTTGAGCCTATATGACCCGGTGTATGCCGACGGCGGTGATCCGCTGACAGTAATGGACCAGGTCCGGGACACCAAAAACACCGAAACCAACTGGATGGAAAAGATTGCTCTGCGCAGCGCATTCCAGTCCCTGGGCAGCCGGGAAAAGCAAATCCTCAACTTGCGCTTTGTGGGCGGCAAGACCCAGATGGAGGTGGCCGGCCTGGTAGGCATCTCCCAGGCCCAGGTCTCCCGGCTGGAAAAAAGCGCCCTGGGCGCGATTCGCAAAAACATCAGTTAATAACCGCCTTCCAAAAGCATATATTTTACAAATATCTTTTGGGAGGCTGGCTATGACGAAATTTACAGATCTGCACTGCAAGGAAGTCATTTGTGTATGCGACGGACGGCGGCTGGGCTTCATTTCCGATGCCCGGATCGAGCTGCCGGAGGGAAAAATAACTGCTATTATCGTTCCGGGTCCCTGCCGCCATTTTGGCCTGTGGGGACATCGGGACGATTTCCTCATTCCCTGGAATTGCATCCGCCGCGTCGGCCCGGATATTGTGCTGGTGGATGTGAAACCGGAGGAATGTCGGATCCCCCGGTCAAAATTTCCATTTCTTCTGTAAAAACAAGGAAATTTTTTCGATTTTTTTGCAAAAAAGTGCTTGCATTTGTAAGCCTTTTCCTATATAATGAATCGGCACGGGATTTTTCCCGTAGTAATCTACACCACACACCCGGTGATCGTACCCCCTCGTGTTCCTTTCGGAACGGGCAGTGCGAGATGATCGGGGTGGAGGAAAAACAAAAGGAGAAACCAAAAAATGAGCGTTGTATCTATGAAACAACTGCTGGAGGCCGGCGTACACTTCGGTCACCAGACCCGCCGCTGGAACCCCAAGATGGCTACCTACATCTACACGGAGCGCAATGGTATCTACATCATTGACCTGCAGAAGACCGTGAAGAAGCTGGAAGAGGCCTACAACTTCATTCGTGAAGCTGCTGCCAACGGCGGCAATGTGCTGTTTGTCGGCACCAAGAAGCAGGCACAGGATGCCATCAAGGAAGAAGCTGCTCGCTGCGGCGGCTACTATGTCAATGCCCGTTGGCTGGGCGGCATGCTGACCAACTTCCGCACCATGCGTACCCGTATCGACCGTCTGGCACAGCTGCGCAAGATGGAAGCTGACGGCACTTTCGCTATGCTGCCCAAGAAGGAAGTCATCAAGCACCAGGGCGAGATCGAGAAGCTGGAAAAGTACCTGGGCGGCGTGAAGGAAATGAAGAAGATCCCCGCTTGCCTGTTCATCGTTGACCCCCGCAAGGAGCGCAATGCCATTGCTGAGGCTCGCAAGCTGAACATCCCCATCGTTGCAATCGTTGACACCAACTGCGATCCCGATGAGATCGATTACGTCATCCCCGGCAACGACGACGCTATCCGCGCTATCCGCCTGATCGCTGCTGCTATGGCAAATGCTGTCATCGAAGGCCGTCAGGGTGAGGACGCTGTTGCTCCCATCGCTGTTGCTGAAACCGAAGCTGCTGAAGAAGCTGCCGAGGAAGCTGCTGAGTAATTTATAAACAAGTATGGCACCCGTTCGCGGGTGCCATCTGCAAAAGAATATAGGAGGAAATTAAAATGGCATTTACTGCTCTGGATGTTAAGAAGCTGCGCGAAATGACCAACGTTGGTATGATGGACTGCAAGGCAGCCCTGGCCGCTACCGACGGTGATATGGATAAGGCTGTTGACTGGCTGCGTGAAAAGGGTCTGGCAAAGGCTGCCAAGAAGGCTGGCCGTATTGCTGCTGAAGGCGTTGCTTACGCTGCTGTTATCGACGGTGTTGGTGTTGTGATCGAAGTCAACTCCGAGACCGACTTTGCTGCCAAGACCGATTCCTTCATGGATCTGGTCAAGAACCTGGCTACTGTTGTTGCCACCGACGCTCCCGCTGATGTGGAAGCTCTGAAGGCTTGCAAGTACCCCAACTCCAACCTGACCGTTACCGAGATCATGCAGGAGAAGGTTATGTCCATCGGTGAGAATATGCAGATCCGTCGTTTCGACCGTTTTGCTACCGGCACCAATGTGGCTTACGTTCATATGGGAGGCACCCACGGCGTTCTGGTCAACCTGGACACCGATGTGGACGCTACCGAGATCGGCAAGAATGTTGCTATGCAGATCGCTGCTATGAATCCCAAGTACTGGGACAAGGATCAGGTTCCCCAGGAAGATGTAGACAAGGAGCTGGCTGTTCAGGTGGCTCTGATGGACAACGATCCCAAGATGGCCAGCAAGCCCGCTGCCGTTAAGGAAAAGATCGCTGCCGGTAAGATGAGCGCTTTCTTCAAGGAAAGCTGCCTGCTGCAGCAGGATTTCGTCCGCTCTGACCTGTTCAAGGGCGACGTAGCCGGCTACATTGCTGACGCTGCCAAGAAGCTGGGCGGCTCTGTCAAGTTTGTCGATGCAATTCACTACATCAAGGGTGAAGGCATTGAGAAGAAGGAAGACAACTTCGCTGAAGAAGTTGCCGCACAGATCGCCAACGCCGGTAAGTAATCCAAAAACCTATCGCCCCCGACCGATTTGGTCGGGGGCGATTTTTATATTCTTTCCCCGGCATCCTGCCGGAATTGGGAGGGGGTTTTTCCGGTGTGTTTCTTAAACAGCTTGGAAAAGTAATGCACATCCATAATGCCGCAGTGCTGCGCCACTGTCTGGATCTGCAAATTGGTAGACCCCAGCAAATGCATCGCATAAGAAAGGCGCCTATCCCAAATATACTCGGTTACGGTTTTTCCGGTCTCTTTTTTGAATTGGGCAGACAAATAGCCATTGCTGACACCCAATTCCTTTGCCAGAAGGTGCAGATTCATTTCCACGGAAGGATCTGCTTCGATCACCGTCACTGCCTGGCGGATCACCGGGGAAAATTCCCGGTTGCGATGGGTTTTCACCAGATGGCAGTACTCCCGAAACATCTCGCTCATCAACTGTCGGCTCTGCTGCACCGAGGAGATTTTTTCAATTTCTATAGCGTATTGGGAAGATATCCTGTCCAGATGGAAGGGATGGACACCACCTCTTTCTGCCGCCTTTCGCAGCAGCGTATTCATAATAACACCGTAGTTTTTCACATTTCGAATGGGGTCTGTCAGCCGTTTTTCAAAGGCATTTTCCGAAATGCCGGAAAGCAGCTGGCGGACCTTGTGCTCATAACCCATCATTACCGCGTCCATCATTTCGTTTTCAAACATATACCTTCTTTCCATATTCTTCATATTTAAGAAGGTATCGTCGATCTCCCGCTCGCCACTGATGGCGATGGTCTCCGGCAGCTGCATTTGCTGCTGCACATCCACGATCTCATAGCTGCCCTGCCACAGCCGCTCGCAAAAGGCATCCAGAAGCAAAAACAGCGCGCTGTCCTCGCCCAACACCGGCACAGAAGAAAAGAAATCCAGGATCACTTTTTGCTGCTGGGGCGAAATTCCGTTTTGTTCGCTGATCTCCAGTACTTTCTCTGCCTCAATGGGATGATGCAAATACGGGCCAATCAATACCACCTGCTGTTCTTTGGGCATTGGCAGGGCAAATACCATATATAATAAAGTAAACTGATCTTGAAAACGGTACAAATTTTTGCTCTGTCTTTGGTGAAGCAATCCCTCAAAAGATATCTGCGGTGCCAGGCCGGTCATAAACGGGCGGATCATTTCATCCATAAGCTGCAAAACCGGCGTATCCACCGGAGCTGCCACCACACCAACCCGGCTTTTGTGAAAGGTTTCCCGGAGCAATTCGAATTCATTTTCCTGTAACATCTTCTCGCCACCCTTGCTAATTCTACTGTCCAATTTACCACAAGTTTTTGGTAAATACAACAACAAATTTTTAGAAAAGATAAAAATTATACAAATTTATATAAAAATTATACTCACGCAAAAATCGCAGGTGTTTTATACTATAATCAGCAAAAACGAAACTACATTTTAAAAGAAAAGAGGAAACAATCATGGCAAAAAAAGCACCTAGATTGGATGCCAACGGCCACCGCCAGTTCGGTATTCGTGACAGCATCGCTTATGCAGCCGGCGATTTGGGCTGTAACATGAG
>JAGBVD010000091.1 GCA_017630495.1 Oscillospiraceae bacterium | reverse complement strand
TAATAGATACAGTCACCGGCGTGAAGCACTTCCGTGTTGCCGCCGATCTGGATCTTCATATGACCCCGGATCACAATATCGCACTCCTGGCCCTCGTGGGTCACCAGCTCGATCTGCTCAAACTCCGCGCCGGGGCGGTAAGCCAGTTCCATATACAGCGGCAGCGCAATACGGTTGCGGAAGTCCGGCGCCAGGTTATAACCGATCATATGGTGGGCTTCTTCAATACGCTGGCCTTCGCCTTTGCGGGTCAGCGCATAGGAACGCAGCTTGGGGCTGCGGCCTTCCAAAAGGTCGCTGAAGTCCACGCCGAAGATCAGTACACAACGGTACAAAAAGGCAATACTTAAATTCCGGTTACCGGCTTCGCACTGCACATATTCTTCTACGCTGATACCGGTCCGCTGGGCCATTTCTTCCACAGAAAAACCGGTGATAAGCCGCAGTTCCCGGATACGACCGGCGATCTGCTTGATCTTATCTTCCATTGCAGTTAGGTTTTGTTCCATAGTGTACCTCTCTCATCTTGAAAAAACGGGTAGTTTATTATACAAAAAAACATAAAACCTTGTCAACAACAGACTTTATATTTTCTTGGGAAAATCCCCGTTTTCGGATCACAGTTTGTTGCGCTGGATCTTGCCGGAGATGGTCTTGGGCAGGTCTTTGCGGAATTCCACGATCCGGGGATATTTGTAAGGTGCGGTGTGGGTCTTGACATAGTTCTGAATTTCCTTCTTCAGCTCCTCTGTTCCCTGGACACCGTCCACAAGGACGATGCAGGCCTTGACCACTTGTCCGCGCACCTCATCCGGCGCGGCACAGACACCGCATTCTAGCACATACGGCAGCTCCATAATGGTGGATTCGATCTCGAAGGGTCCGATCCGGTAGCCGGAGGACTTGATCACATCGTCGGCACGGCCCACATACCAGTAGTAGCCGTCCTCATCCCGCCAGGCCACATCCCCGGTGTGATACATACCGTCGTGCCAGGCTGCAGCGGTGGCTTCCTGGTTGCGGTAGTAACCCAGAAATACGCCGCAGGTGGGTTTGGGGTCGGTACGGATTACGATCTCGCCGTTAATACCGTCGGCCACGGAATTGCCGTCAGCATCCACAATATCGATGCCGTAGCCGGGAACCGGCTTGCCCATCGCGCCGGGTTTGATGTTGGCGCCGTACAGGTTGGCAATGCCCAGGGTCATTTCCGTCTGACCGAAGCCTTCGTGGATACGCAGGCCGGTAGCCTTTTCAAACTGATAGAACACTTCCGGATTCAGCGCCTCACCGGCGGTGGTGGCGTGATGGATGGAAGACAGATCGTAGCCGCTTAAATCCTGCTTGATCAGCATACGGTACATGGTAGGCGGTGCGCAGAAGGTGGTGATGTTATACTTGGCAAACATCGGCAAAATCTTCTCCGCGTCGAACCGGTCAAAGTCATAAGTAAAGACAGCGCCTTCGCACAGCCACTGGCCGTAAAGCTTGCCCCACAAGGCCTTGCCCCAGCCGGTTTCGGAAATGGTAAAGTGCAGGCCGTCCCGCTCGCACATATGCCAGTACTTGGCTGTTACATAGTGGCCCAGTGCGTATTTGTATGCGTGGGTGGCCATCTTGGGATAGCCGGTAGTGCCGGAGGTAAAGAGCATCAGCATGGGATCGCTGCCGCAGGGCGCATCCTCGGTACGCTCGTAACGGCGGCTGAAGAGCTTGTATTCCTCGTTGTAGTCGTGCCAGTTCTCCCGGCTGCCACCCACAAGGATTTTAGTAATGTTCATACCAGCGGACTTTTCTGCCAGTTCGATCTGCCCGGCCGTATCGCCGTCAGCAGTACAAACCACAGCACTCACATCCGCCGCCTGGAAGCGGTAGACAAAATCGTGCTCCATCAGCTGATTGGTGGCAGGAATGGCGATGGCGCCCAGCTTGTGCAGACCCAAAATGGCAAACCAGAACTGGTAGTGGCGCTTGAGCACCAGCATCACCCGGTCACCCCGTTTGATGCCCAGAGACTTAAAGTAGTTGGCACTCTGGCTGGAAGCGTCCTTCATATCCTTAAAGGTAAAGCGCCGCTCGGTCATGTCCTTTGCCACATGGACCATTGCCAGCTTCTCCGGCTCGCGACGGGCGATGGCATCTACGGTATCAAAGGCAAAGTTGTAGCTTTCCTCGTCAGAGAAGGTCATTCCCTGCAGCACACCGTTTTCATCTTCCACTGCATTGACAAACTTATTACACAGCAGCTTCGGCTGGCGCTTGCCCTTGCGGCTCTGGCCGATGTACAGAGGCTGGTCTGTGGTGTCGGAAGCCATGATCATAGACAGGAACACGCAGTCCTGGCCGTCAATGGCGATCATACCGTGGGGTGTGGAGGACTTATAGAAAATGCTGTCACCCTCCCGCAGGATCTCCTCGTGGTCACCCACTTTAATACGCATTGCGCCCTTTAACACCAGGTCAAATTCCTGGCCGGTGTGGGTGGTGGTGTGGATGGGCTTGTCCTGCAGTTCCTCGGAATACTGATAAGTAACCCAGTACGGGGTTGCCAGCTTCTTGCGGAACATCGGCGCCATATCCTGAATGGTGATGCCGTCCTCGCTGGCGGTTACCAGACCTTTGCCCCGACGGGTGACGGTGTAGGCAGACAGCTTGGCGCTGCGGCCCTCCAGCAAAACGGTAATTTCAATACCAAAGACTTTGGCGCACTTATGCAGAAAAGTAAAGGGCAGGTCCACCGTTCCCGTTTCATACTGACGGTAGACTTCCTCTGCCACCTCTGTCTGCTGGGCCATATCCTGTGTGCTGTAGCCCAAAATTTCCCGCATACCTCTGATACGGGTGGCAATATCCATAAGTTGTGTGGAACTGTTGGTACTAGTCATAACAAGACTCCTCCCTGACAACAAAAATGGTAATAAAAAAGCGTCCCAAAAGCCATGCTTTTGAGACGAGCAAAATAACCCGCGGTACCACTCAAATTGCAGCATTCGCTGCCCCTTCACGCTCTAATAAGCGCTATCCCTTAACGCGGGCCCACGAAAGCGCCTAGCACAGCTTCAGCGCTTTAGCTCGGAAGTGATGGGTCGATGGCATCGTCTTGTCAGCTTTCACCGGATGCTGACTCTCTGCAAAGCCGATTGCCGGACCGTCTTCGTCACAGCTTTTCCATATTGGTGACATTGTATCATGTCCGCGTACGAAAGTCAAATGTCTTTTGTACAAAGATTTCTATAGGTTTTCCCCGGGTTTTTGTTAAAATCACACAAGAATGCACTTTTTGCGCCGTTTCTATTGACAAGATGACCCGATTATGCTTAAATGTAGAATATATTATAAGGAAAAGACCTTGACGGAAAATTTGCTTGATCTGAAAGCTCCAGAGAGCCGGCGGCAGGTGTGAGCCGGTGCGATAGGATCCTGCAATCTGATTCCCGAGTCGATCTTGTGAAGGTTTAGTAGTAAGATCCGGTTTCCCCCGTTACAGGGATAGGACTTGTCAGAGTCCGATGAGCGATTCCCCTCCGGGGAATAAGCAGGGTGGTACCGCGGATATTCATTCGTCCCTGAGATCTGTAGATCTCAGGGATTTTTCATTTTATGTTGAAGGAAGTGGCTGTTATGAATCATATCAGATTATCGGATGTAACCATGAAGCAGGTGGCAGATGGTTTCCATCTGTCTTTTAAGGAAAAGATCGAGCTTTCCAAACTGCTGGATAAACTGAATGTGGATATTATTGAACTGGAGGGTGTAGAAAACCCCCGGGTGGACAGCCTGCGGATCAAGTCTGTCTGCGCGGCCGTCAGCTGCACCGTGGCTGTTCCCGTCAAGCTTTGCCGGGAAAGCATCGATGCCACCTGGAACGCTTTGAAGGAAGCCAAAAAGCCCAGACTGCAGGTCTGCGCCCCGGTCAGCTCTGTGCAGATGGAGTATTTGTTCCACAAAAAGCCGGAGGCTATGAAACAGGCCATTGCCAAAACCATCTCCGACTGCAAGGTGCTTTGTGCAGATGTGGAATTTGTGGCAGAGGATGCCACCCGGGCAGATCCGGAGTATCTGATGGCTGTTCTGGAAACCGCTGTACAGGCCGGCGCCACCACCGTCACTCTCTGTGACACCGCCGGCACGATGCTGCCTGCTGAATTTGCAAAGTTCCTGCAGACTCTGGATGCAGTGCTGAAAACCGTCCATGTGGGTGTTTTCTGCGTGAACACCTTGTCTATGGCGGATGCCTGCGCCATTGCCGCCGCAGCACAGAATATCCGTGAAATTAAGGTTGCCGCGTATCCTCTGGGCAGCGCAAGCCTTGCCAATGTGGCAAAGGTGCTGTCTGCCAAGACCGATGCGATCAATGCCACCACCAATGTCAACACCACCCAGCTGAGCCGTGTCATCGACCAGATCGCCTGGATGTGTCAGACCGGCAAAACTGCCGCTACGGAAGACCAGGAGGACACCGGTATTTATCTGACTGCCCACGATGATGTTTCCGCCGTTTCCAAGGCTGTGGAGCTGATGGGCTACGATTTGAGTGAAGAGGACATTCAGAAGGTCTACGAGGCCTTCCGACAGATCGCCGGCAAGAAAGATAAGGTCAGCACCAAAGAGCTGGATGCCATCGTAGCCTCTGCCGCTATGCAGGTGCCGGCCACCTATCAGCTGGACACCTATGTGATCACCTCCGGCAACACCATTTCCGCCACCGCCCACATCAAGCTGACCAAAAACGGCGCGCCGGTGGAAGGTGTGTACATCGGTGACGGCTCGATCGATGCCGCCTTCAAAGCCATTGAATCCATCACCGGCTGCCACTATGAGCTGGACGACTTCCAGCTGCAGGCAGTTACCGAGGGCCGGGAAGCTATGGGTCAGACCGTTGTAAAGCTCCGGGCAAACGGCAAGGTCTACTCCGGCCGGGGCATCTCCACCGATATCGTAGGTGCCGGTATTGCCGCCTATTTGAGCGCGCTCAACAAGATCCTTTATGAGGAGGAAGAAGTATGAAGCTCTCCTTTTCTACCCGGGGCTGGCCTGGGCTGAGTTGGGAGGAAATGCTGGAAACCGCCCTGGATATGGGTTTTTCCGGTGTGGAGGTATATAACCTTCCCAAATTCGATCCCCTGCTGGAACGGAGCGGTCCTTTCCATAAATACCAAACTGCCGCCACCGTCCGTCAGTTACGGGAAAAGAAGCTGTCTATCCCCTGCTTTGACACCTCCATTGACCTGTCTGCAGATGACAGTGCTGTTAAGACCCTTTCCCATTTGATGGAAGTGGCTCACAACACCCAGGTCCGCTATGTGGTAGCCTGCGCCCTCACCGACAACGAGGAGGCAGTCATCTGCAAGCTGAACACCCTTTTGCCCGCCGCCCAAAAGCTGGGTGTGACCCTGCTGATCAAAACCAGCGGCATCTATGCCGACACCGCCCGGCTGCGAAAGGTCCTGGACCGGTTTGCCAGCGACAACCTGGCCGCTTTGTGGGATGTGCATCACCCCTACCGGGACTTTGGTGAAAGCGGCGATGCCACCATCAAGAATCTGGGCGCGTATGTGGCTCATGTTCATCTGCGTGACTCTGACGACAGCGGTGTGTATCAGCTCATCGGTGAAGGTACAATGCCCATTGCCGATGTAATGCTGGCGCTGTCCTCGGTCAATTATGACGGCTTTATCTCTTTGGAATGGAAGCCGGAATGGCTGGAGGACCTGCAGGACCCGGAGGTCATCTTCCCCTATTTCGTCAACTATATGTCCCGGTTTGCATCCACCCGGGGACATAAGAAATCTCTCTATTTTAACCACGACGGCTCCGGTCAGTACATCTGGAAAAAGGACGAGCTGATCAACCTGACCTTCCCCCAGGTGCTGGACCGGGTAGCAGAGGAGTTCCCGGATCAGTACTGCTTTAAGTACACCACCCTGGACTATACCCGCACCTATGCCCAGTTTAGGGAAGATGTGGATAGATTCGCAAGAGCGCTGGTGTCCCTGGGCGTGAAGGCCGGCTCGAAGGTTGCCATTTGGGCCACCAATGTGCCTGCCTGGTTTATCACCTTCTGGGCCACCACCAAGCTGGGCGCGGTACTGGTTACCGTCAATACCGCTTATAAGATCCACGAAGCAGAGTATTTGCTGCGCCAGTCCGACACCCACACCCTGGTTATGATCGACAGCTGTCTGGACTCTGACTATGCCCAGATCATCAACCAGCTGTGTCCGGAGATCGCCAAGACCAAGGCAGGAGAGCCTTTGCACTGCGAAAAGCTGCCTTTTTTGCGTAATGTCATTACCGTCGGCTTTAAGCAGCCCGGCTGTCTGACCTTTGACGAGGCAATGGCCCGGTATGACTTGGTCAGCCGGGAGCAGGTGGCCCGGATGGCCGCCGCCGTCAAACCCAGCGATGTGTGCAATATGCAATACACCTCCGGCACAACAGGTTTCCCCAAGGGTGTTATGCTCACCCACTACAACGTGGTCAACAACGGCAAGTGTATCGGCGATCGGATGGGCCTTTCCACCGCGGACCGCATGATGATCCAGGTGCCGATGTTCCACTGCTTTGGCATGACCCTTTCCATGACCTCCTCTATGACCCACGGCGCAACCATGTGTCCGATGCCCTATTTCTCCGCCACCTCCTCCCTGGCCTGTATCAACCAGGAGAAGATCACCGCCTTCAACGGTG
>JAGBVD010000003.1 GCA_017630495.1 Oscillospiraceae bacterium | reverse complement strand
GCCATAGCCAGCACCAGCAAAATCGCAATACTCTTTTTCACTTTATACACTCCTTTTGGAATATGTTACCTAGTGATTATAACACACCTCCTGCCGAAAATGCAAGAGAAAAGTCAGGCATCTTTCGATACCTGACTTTTTTGTTATTTCTTTTTCCGGTTGACCAGGACACCAATGCCCATGATCACCCCATACACGATCAGATAAAACAGCACCGGGAAGGCGAACTTTCCCTCTGCCCTGGCATTGAGATAGGGGGTAATGCCGTGGGCATAGATCGCCGCAAAGACCATAAACAAGCACGCGCCGATGGAAAGGACAGGCAGTACAAACCGCTTGAACACACCCACATCCTTCTCCTTTTTGATCCACATGATCAGCATGGGGATGTACATAGCATACAGCGTCACGATGGGAAGCTCGGAGGAGTCGAAATTGAACAGACCGAACCAGCCGGCGGTGAGGTTTGCGCCGTAGAAATAGACCATCCACAGACAGCTGACCAGCAGACCCCAGATGGAGGAATTGGTGACCATATTGGTGGCCGGGTCTACCTGCCGGAACACTTCGGTTTTCGGACCTTCGTTCCGGGCGGCGATGGCATACATACCCCGGCTCACCGCCACCATTAAGCCGTTGAGCGTACCCAAGCAGGAGATGACGATGCAGATCTGCAAAATCTTGCCGCCGACACTGCCGAAGATGTTAGAAAAGGCGGTAGGCGCGCCGTTGGCCATGAGGTCTGCGGTGCTTGCGCCGCCGGCCACACCCACGAAATACAATACATAGGCCGCCACCACGATAAATGCGCCGATAAACAGCGCGGTAGGCAGATTCTTCTTGGGGTTTTTCAGCTCTGCGTTGATGGAGGTGGCAACGATCCAGCCTTCATAGGCAAAGACGGTAGCCACAATAGCGGCAAACAGCGCCCCGGAGGCACTGCCGCCGGGCAGACTGACCACCTGGCTGAAGTTTTCCGGCAGAGTACCCTTGACCGAGCCCACGATCACACCCACCACAGCCATCAACGCGATGGGGATGAGCTTAATGATGGTGGTGCTGGTCTGGAACTTACCGGCCAGCTTGGGCGAGAGAGTGTTCAGGGCATAAGAGCCGATCAAAAACAGCGCCGCCATGACCATAACCTCCGGCGCCGCCGCGCCCCAGCCGAAGATCTCACCGAAATACCGGGCGGAGACCCAGGCCAGAACACCGGTCATTGCCGGGTAGTAGATGTTGACCAAAAACCAGGCGATGTAGTAGCCGTAGTTTTTGCCGCAGGTGGCTTCCGCGTAGTCCACCACGCCGCTGACCTTTTCGTATTTGGTGGCCATCACCGCAAATTGGGAGGAGCAAATGACCATCAAAAGACCGGTGATGAGCCAGGCGGCGATGCCGATGAGCATATTGCCGCCGGTCTTGTCCAAAACCGCCTGGGCTTTAAAAAAGACACCGGAGCCGATGACCGTACCCACCACCATACAAATGGCGGTAAACAGGCCGTATTTTCTTTCCAGTTTGTTTTCCATAGGAACACCTCGTTATCTGTTTTCTACAGTATAGCATCTTCTTTCCCAAAAGAAAAGCCTTTTCTCCAAGTAAGTGCAAAGTGCATAATGCATTTTCTACACTTTCTTATCAAACCGCTTGCGCCGCTCGGTGGAAAGGCGCATCATACTGCGCATTTCCTCCCGGTCCTGGTTTTGGATGCACCGGTACAGCCGGTCGAAATTACTGCGGTAGGAATCCATCACACCCAGCAACGTTTCCCGGTTGGCCAAAAACAGCTCGCTCCACATCTCATCGTTGATGTTGGCGATCCGGGTCAAATCCCGGAAGGAGTCACCGGTGTAGCGCTCCAGATTGGCCGCATCGTTGGCGCACATCAGCGACACAGCGATGCAGTGGGTCAGCTGGGAGAGAAAGGCGATCATCTCGTCGTGCTGTTTTGGAGGCAGTACCGACACATCGGCAAAGCCCAAAGTCTTACCCAGACTCTGGCACAGCTCTATCGCCCCAAAGGTGTTCTTTTCCGTAGGCACAACGATGTAGTTTGCTCCCCGGAAGATGCTGTCGTCGCTGTTTTCCACACCGCTTAATTCCCGGCCGGCCATAGGGTGAGCCGCAATAAACTCCACCCCCGGCTTGAGCATCGACTGAATCTTTTGCACCAAGCCGCTTTTGACACCGGTCACATCGGTCAAAATCGTGCCTTCTTTCAAAAGGTGGCCGTTTTGGCGGATCCAATCCACAAACACATGGGGATACAGCGCAAACACGATCACATCCGCTTCTTGCAGCATTTGCCGGTCCACTTGGGTGCTTCCTTTGTCGATGATGCCGTTTTCCAGGGCAAAATCAATGGACTTTCGGTCCAGGGTAATGGCGCTGACGGAAAAGCCCTGCTTTTTCAAGGCTCTGGCATAGCTGCCACCCAGAAGACCCAGGCCCACGATCAAGATTTTGTGTGTCTTTTGTAAAATCATAGTTCGGTTACTCCTATTTGCAAATGCCGCAGCTTTTGGAAAAAGTCCGGGAAGCTCTTGTTTACCGCCTCCGCGCCTTCAATGCTGCCGCCGGTGAGGGTGCAAAGCAAGGAAAGGGCCATCACGATTCGGTGGTCGTTGTGACCGGAAAGGGCCTGCGCCGGTGTTTGCAAAACACCCGGCTGTACCACCACCCGGTTTTCCTCTACCACCACCGGAATGCCAAACTTATGCAGTTCCTGGGCCATTGCTGCGGCCCGGTCACTTTCCTTCAGCCGCAGCCGCTTCGTGCCGGTAAAGACTCCGCCGCCCTTGGTTGCCGCCAAGGCAAACAGCACCGGAGCAAGGTCCGGACAGTCGGAAAGGTCAAATTCCTTTTCCCCTTGTTCCAGGCGCGCAAACATCTGCTTGTACACCCGGTCACCCTGGACCGTGTGTTCAGACAGCCCCTGCAGTAGCACCTGGCCGCCCAGCACATTCAGCGCCTCCAAAAAGGCGGCATTGGAGCAGTCGCCCTCTACGGTGTATTCCCTGCCGATAGGTCTTTGCTTTCCCGGAATGGAGAACAGCCTGCCCTCCCGGGAAATAGCAATCCCAAAATCCGCCAGTACAGCCAAAGTCAAATCAATGTAGCTTTCGCTTTCAAAGCTGCCGGTAATTTCCAAAGTGCTGTCTTCTTCCAACAGCGGCAGCGCGTACAGTAGCCCCGTAATAAACTGGCTGGACACATCTCCCGGCAGGACAAAGCTACCGGCCTTCAGCCTTCCGCAGACGGTCACGCTGTCTTGGGTCTGCTCCCAGAAAATGCCCTGCTTTTCGGCAATTTCCCGGTAAATGCCCAAGGGTCTTTGAAGCAGCCGCTTGCTTCCGGTCAAGGTCACCGGCTTTCCCCGGAGCATACACAGCGGCAGTAAAAACCGCAAGGTGCTGCCGCTTTCTCTGCAGCAAAGGGTTGCCGTTGACCGGGCAGAAAAAACCTCCAAACCGCCCAAACTGACGGCATCCATATCCTGTTGTACCTTTGCGCCCAAAGCGCGCAAACAGCTGACGGTGGCCGTCACATCTTCCGATGGGGAAACACCCAGCACCCTGCTCTGTCCGGACAGCGCGCCGCACAGCAGCGCCCGGTGAGCCACGCTTTTGGAAGGGGGTGCAGACACCGCGCCCCGGGCCTTACCCGGCTGGATGGTTGCGATCACTGTATATTCGCCGCCTTTCCCAGAAGGATGTTGATGGCCTCCAGATAGCCTTTGAAGCCGTGGCCGATGATGTGGCGCATACAGTACTGGCGCACGTAGCTGATCTGGCGGAAATCCTCCCGTTGGGAAACATCGGAGATATGCACCTCCACCGCTGGAATCTGCACCGCCTTCAGCGCATCTAAAATGGCCACGCTGGTGTGGGTGTAGGCCGCCGGGTTGATGACGATACCATCAAACACACCGTAGGCCTGCTGGATTTTGGTGACCAGATCCCCCTCATAGTTGGACTGGTACAGCTCCACCTCCACACCCAGCTTCCGGGCATATTCTTCTATCATATCACACAGACCCATATAAGTACCCGAGCCGTAAATAGCCGGCTCCCGAATACCCAGCATATTGATGTTAGGTCCGTTGATGACCAAAATCTTCATCTGCAAAATCCTCTTTTATCACTTGCCCAATATCCTCGGTCGCACCCTCCGAAGGGATGCGCCGATCACAGACGGCGCAGTAGATACCGTAACGCTCCTGATAGCGGCGCGCCAAAGCCTGCCGGTTGCAGGACAGGGGGCGGTCCGGGGTAGCTTCCAGCGCTTCCAGGGGTCGGTCAATAAAGTAAATGCGTCCGTTTTGCCGCAAAAAGCGCATATTTTCCTTCCGCAGAACAACACCGCCGCCGGTGGCGATCACCCCGTTCTGCCGGGCGGCTACCTGGGCCACCACCGCCGATTCTCTGTCCCGGAAGGATGCTTCCCCCTCCTGGGCGAAGATTTGGGGAATGTCCCGGCCAGCCTGCCGGACAATTTCTTCATCGGTATCGATAAAGTCCATACCTAAACTTTCCGCCAGCTGTTTTCCCACCGTACTCTTGCCACAGCCGGGCATACCGATGAGTACGATGTTCTCCTTCTGCCGCCGCATCTGCCGGTAAATTTCCTCAATTTTCTCCTGGGGAACGGTCTCATTGACAAACAGCTGTGCCGCGTAGGCCGCCTGGGCCACCAGCATATACAGTCCGCCCACTGCCGGGATGCCCTTTTCCAGGGCATCGCACACCAGAGCGCTGCGCAAGGGGTTATACACCGCATCCACAACACCTTCCAAAGCCGGAAACGCCCCGATGTCTACGGCGCTTTTGCCCAGCTCCGGGTACATACCGCAGGGGGTGGTGTTGATGATGATTTGGGCATCGCTGTGGTTTTTCACCGCCGCTTCGTAGGAAATGCACCCATCCCGACCGCTGCGAGACACCCGGTAAACCGCTTTGCACTGCAGATAGCTTGCCACCGCATTGGCGGTCTTGGATGTGCCGCCGCTGCCTAAAATCAGCACCTTTTTGTCTTTCAGGCAGATGCCTGCCCGGTCAATCAGCGCGGCCATACCGGAAAAATCCGTGTTGTCACCGTAGAGCTTGCCGCAGCGGCTCACGATGGTGTTCACCGCGCCAATGGCCGCGGCCCTTTCGCTGATCTCATCCAAATAGGGAATCACCGTTTCCTTGTACGGAAGGGTCACATTGATGCCGGTGAATTCTCTTTTCTCCAAAAACGAGCCCAGTTCCTGCTCCGGGATTTCCCGAAGCTGATAGTCGTAGTCAAACAGCTTTCCGTGAATCTCCTTGGAAAAGCTGTGAGAAAGCTTTTTCGCGATCAGTCCGTATTTCATTTTCCAGCCAACCAATCTGTGCCGTGACGCTGGGCCAGCAAATCGCACACCGTCAGCGCGGTCACCGCGTCGATGACCGCCGCCACCCGGGGCGCAATGCAGGGGTCGTGCCGGCCCTTTGCCGCCAAAACGCTGTTTTCCAGCTTGTCCATATCCACCGTATTTTGTTCCTTGCTGATGGTGGGAGTGGGCCGCACCGCGCACCGGAAAACCACCGGCATACCGTTGGTGATGCCGCCGTTGATGCCCCCGGCGCGGTTGGTCAGGGTCTTCACCTTGCCATTTTCCATATAAAAGGCATCGTTTGCCGACCAGCCGGTCATATCCGCGATGGCAAAGCCTGCGCCAAACTCCACACCCTTGACAGCAGGAACGGAGAACAGCATATGGCTAAGGACACTTTCTGCGCTGTCAAACCAGGGCTCGCCCAAACCGGCTTCCAGCCCGGTGATGACTGTTTCCATCACACCGCCCAGGCTGTCGCCCTCGGCCTTTGCTTTCAGAATGGCCTGGGCCATCTTCTCCCCGGCATCGCTGTCCAGCACCGCAAAGCCCAGCTGTTCCAGACTGTCCAAATCCTTTTCCAGATCGCAAAAGCCTCTGTCCTGGATACCGCCGCACCGGCAAATGTGGGTGCCGATGCGAATGCCCTTTGCCTTCAGCGCCGGCATTACCAATGCCCCGGCCGCCACCAGTGCCGCCGTCAGCCGACCGCTGAAATGGCCGCCGCCCCGGTAGTCCTCAAAGCCGTGATACTTCTGCCGGGCGGTGTAGTCTGCGTGGGAGGGCCGGGCCAGGGACCGGTTATAATCCCCGGACCGGACATCGGTGTTGGGTATGCGAATGCACACCGGTGTGCCGGTGGTGTAGCCGTCAAAAACACCGCTTTCTATGGTAAATGCATCCGCTTCCTGCCGGGCGGTGGAAACCCCACCTGCCGGACGGCGACGGGAAAGCATCTTCTCTATCAATGCCCGGTCCACCGGGATTCCCGGTGCAAGACCGTCAATCACCACACCCACACAAGGGCCGTGGCTCTCTCCGAACAATGTGACCGTCACACTGTTTCCTATGGTGTTTTTCATGTTTCGTCACTTCCCTATCAAAGCTTCACTTCTTTTTCAAAGCTTCCCAATACCTTAATGTGACTGCAGTACTGGCGCAGCTCGCCCAGCATAGCCTTGCCTTCCTTGCTGCCGATGTTGCCTTCGCCCTCGGCATAGAAATAATACTCCCAGCTCAGCTCCTTGGTGGGGCGGCTCTTCAGTGCCCGGAGGTTAAAGCCGTGCTCACCGATGACGGAGATGGCCTGACCCAGCGCACCGGCGATGTTCTTCACCGTAAAGAGCAGAATGAAATGGTTGTCCTTTCTGCTGGGCAGCTTTTCCGCGGCGCTGAACATGGCAAACCGGGTGGTGTTGTTGCTGCTTTCGTTGATGTGGCTGTCCAGCTTCACAAGACCGAACTGAGCGGCTGCTTCCTCACTGCCAATGGCCGCCACATTCTTCTGACCCAGCTGTGCCACCTGCTGTGCCGCCACAGCGGTGTTGGCCGCTTCTTCCGTCTGAAAGCCGTGCTGGCCGATGTAGGCTGCGCACTGACCCAAAGCCTGGGGATGGCTGATGACCTTTTCCACATCCTCCACGCAGGCGCCGGGTACACCCAGCAGATTTTGCACGATCTCCGCCTCATACACACCGGTGACATACAGCGGACCGAAGAAGGCCAGATCCAAAACCTTTCCCACATCGCCGTTGAAGCTGTTTTCCACCGGCAGCAGCGCGCAGTCGCACTGACCGCTGACCACCGCCTCATAAGCGGCGGCAAAATTACTGCAAGGCACGCAGGCGGCCTCCGGCAGAATGCGCTTTGCCACGATCTGGGCAAATGCGCCCTCCACACCGCTGTAGGCCACACGCAGTCCGTCCAACAGCCGATGCTGTAAATTCTTGGACACATTGACCACGCTCTGGAGGAAACTGACATAATAGGACCGATACTCCTCGTTTTCGATGGCGGCGGTGTTGCGCTTGATCATTTCCTTTTCCCGGGACAGATCCTCCACCGGCATCCCCCGTTCCTTCTTGTAGGCCACGATCAGCTTCACCGCATCCATCCGCTGTTCAAACAGCCGGGCCATTTGCTTATCGGTTTCGTTAATGAGCTCTCTGCCCTTTTCCAAATCTGTCATCGTGCATTCTCCTTTTTGTAATCGTCATATAGTTTGCGGAAGGCCGGTAAGGACCGCTGGATCTGCTGTAAGCTGACGCAGTAAGCGATGCGCACATACCCGGTCACTCCAAAATCGTCGCTGGGAACGACCAACAATTCGTATTTTTTCGCTTTTTCATAAAAGGCATTGGCATCTTCCTCCAGTGCCTTCATAAACAGATAAAACGCGCCCTGGGGATACACCACCTCATAGCCTATTTCCGTCAGCGCCTGATACAGCCGCACCCGGTTTTCGTCGTAGACGGAAAGCTCCGGAGGCAGGCCATCACACAGCGCCACCGTGTGCTGTAACAAGCTGGGGGCGCAGATGTAACCCATCGCCCGGCCTGCGCCGCAAATGGCCGCGTATACATCCTGCGCCATGGGCGCGGCAGGGGGCACAAATATGTAGCCAATGCGCTCACCGGGCAGCGACAGGGACTTGCTGTAGGAATAGCAGACAATGGTGTCATCGTAATACTTGGGAATAAAGGGTGCCTGCGCCCCCTCATACACCAGCTCCCGATAGGGCTCGTCAGCAAGGATGGTAATGGAGCGGCCAAACTGCGCCGCCTTTTTTCGAAGCAAATCGCTTAAGCCTTGGATAGCTTCTTCCCCATAAACAACACCGGAGGGGTTGTTGGGGCAGTTGATCAAAACCGCCCTTGTCTTTTCGTTGATGGCCGCTTCCAGCGCCTGCAGATCCAGCTGAAAATCTCCGGGTCGGCACGGTACCACCACCGGCTTTGCCCCGGCATTTTCCACGAATACCGGATACTCCGTAAAGAAGGGCGCCAGTAAGATCACCTCATCGCCGGCCTTTGCGATGGCCTTCAGGGAAATGGTCAGAGAAGCCGCCGCACCGCAGGTCATATACATCAGCGCCGGGTCAGCCGGAACGCCAAACCGCCGGGTGATGTTTTGGGCCAGCCTTTGCCGCACCGTCATATCCCCTGATGCCGGGGTGTAGCCGTGTAACACCACCGGGTCGCTTTCTTCCAGCAGTTTTTGCATGGTCTGCTGTACCACAGCCGGGGTGGGAATGCTGGGATTTCCGATGCTGAAATCAAACACATTCTCCCGGCCGATTTCCGCCTTGCGCTGTTGGCTGTAGGCGGCGATTTCCCGGATC
>JAGBVD010000090.1 GCA_017630495.1 Oscillospiraceae bacterium | reverse complement strand
GCCTTGCCCAAGATCATGACAACGCAACGCACGGGTATATGATTTTGGACACGAAAAAGATTCTGGAAGAGAAAGGTGTTTATTATAGCCTGAGTATGGACCGCACCAAGAACACCATCCAGCTGCATGACGGACACGAATGTATCCCGGATGTTGTGGGATTACGGAAGGGCGAAATGGATCTCTATGAAGTGGAATGCGGCAACCATCATCAGGCGGATTTGGATAACAAGCTGAACAAGCTTACCCGGTTGACCAAGTGCATCAACATCGTTGGTCCCAATCGGAAGGTGGTCACCAACAAGCTGAAGAAGCAGGTGGAAAGCTGGATCGAATATAACGGCAGAATAGACCTGCTTCGTAGGGGTATTATTGTCCGCCTGACGACTATTACAGATTTGAAAAACGACAAATGGACATATATTTACGACATGACTATGGACGAGCCTATTTGCTGCTTTGGGAAAAAGAAAGGGGATGAGAGCCTATGAGCAATTTGTTTCTTCATTTAGGCAATGAGCACTATGTGAACCTTGATACCGTGAAGTACATCGTAGAGGCCAATGCCGAAAAGGTGCGGAAGTATCGGATGGATCGGGGGATTGAGAAAAACTCCGATGCGTTTCTGAACGGGTCTTCGGACAAGGAAACCCGCAGTTTGATCATTCATAAGGACGGTACAATCTGCACATCCAGTGTCAGTGCCAAGTCTTTGAAGGATCGGGCAAAAAAGCTTATAGCAGAGACCAATATAGGCTAAAGCGATCCACAAGGTGTTATTTATTTAGTTAAGAAGGAGGAATTAAAAATGCTTACTATACTACAATAATTCGGAGGTACCTATATGCCTATTGAAAGCAAATCCAGTAAGAATACGGTTCCCATTTGGGAAAAGTCCAATCTAACGCTTGAGGAAGCGGCAAAGTATTCGGGGATCGGTATCCACAAGTTGCGTAAGCTCACCAATGATGAGCATTGTGAGTTCGTTTTATGGGTGGGATCAAAGAGACTTATCAAGCGCAGGAAGCTGGATGAATATCTCGAAAAGTCCTATTCCATTTAAGCCAAAAAGTATTGAAAAAAGAGCAAAGTTGTGGTATAATATCTATATTGGAACTTTGCTCTTGTCAATACCATGAAAGGAGTATTTATGGCAAGAGAAACAACCAAAAGAAGAGACAAAGACAGAATCGTTCTTCGTAAAGGAGAAGGACAACGCCCCAACGGCACCTATGACTACCGATGGACCGATATCTACGGAAAGCGGCACACGGTCTATGCGCCGACGCTTGATGAGCTTCGTGAAAAGGAAAAACAAATCGCCAGGGATGTTTCGGATGGAATTAAGACCGACAAACGAAACACCACCGTAAACGATCTGTTTGATCTTTGGTGTACGATCAAGCGTGGACTGAAAGACAACACCTTTCAAAACTACAAGTATATGTACAATGCGTTTGTACGCCCGACTTTTGGAAAACTGAAGTTGTTTCAAATCAAGAAGTCGGATGTCAAGCGGTTCTACAATTCACTGGTAGATGACAGAGGTTTGCAGGCTTCCACAGTAGACGGTATCCATACGGTGCTGCACCAACTCTTTGATTTGGCAGTTGATGACGAGTTTATCCGCACCAATCCTTCGGACCGAGTGCTGAAGGAGCTTAAGCAAGCACATTGCTTTGAGCAAGAGAAGCGAACTGCATTGACTGTGGCAGAGCAAGACCTTTTTCTGGACTATCTGAAGAGCACACCCAAGTACCGTCATTGGTATCCGGTGTTTGCGGTGATGATAGGAACAGGGCTTCGCGTAGGCGAGACGACAGGTCTGCGTTGGTGCGATATTGACTTGGATGAGGGACTCATTGATGTGAACCACACGCTCATCTATTACAGTCACGGGCCGCAACAGGGCTGCTCCTTCAACGTGAACACACCCAAGACAAAAGCCGGCATACGAAAAGTTCCGATGCTGGATTTTGTGAGGGATGCATTCATCGAAGAACAGGAAACACAACGGGAGCTCGGTCTTAAGTGCAAGGTGTCGATCGATGGATATACCGATTTCATCTTCATCAATCGATACGGTGAGGCACAGCATTACGGAACGCTGAATAAAGCAATCCGCAGAATCATTCGGGATTGTAATGATGCACAGTTTGCTAGGAGCGAGAACCCGAAAGTGCTGCTGCCGCATTTCAGCTGTCACACACTCAGACACACCTTTACTACGCGAATGTGCGAGGCAGGGGTGAATATCAAAGTGATGCAGGATTGCTTAGGGCACAAGGATGTTTCCACCACGCTCGGCATTTATGCCGACGTAACAAAAGACCTGCGAAAAGATGAGTTCGCACAACTGGACGGTTTCTTTAAGAAAAAATGCGAGACATCCGATCCGCAGGCATCGTAAGCCTTTACGCCAAATACGCCAATTGTACGCCAAACGGAACAGGACGTATGAAGATTTATGAAGCCTTACGATTTTAAGAGTCTGGAAAGTGGCTTGGGATCAAGGGTTTTGACGAATTATGGAGTCTTGCGTAATTTTCATAAGCAGGCTCCCCACAATGAAACCCCTGGACTAAAATTAAAGGACTATGACCGAAAAGTCATAGTCCTTTTTCTGTATAATTTTATTTACTTATTGCTTTTTTGAATTCGTTGGAATTTGCGAATTTTTGTGCTTCGTATGCTCTTACTGCAAGAAGGGGGTGCGAATCATTTTTGGTTAACAAAAATTCTAAACCCTTGTTAACAATATCTTTTTCCATACTTTGCTGATAATCGGTTGCTTGTGCGATAAAAAGGTCTTTGTTAATTTCGGTATCAATGTGAGTTGTGCCACCCGCAAGTCGCATCATTGTTTCGATAACGGGGTCTGCACTACCGCAACAGATTATCGCAACTCTATCAGCAGAAAGTTCACTGCATCTAAACCAATGGAAAAGAGCTAACTCTAATGCACTATCAACGACAGAAACGACATTGCTAGCGATAACACCAGCAATTCCTTTGCTATTAAGGTAATTTGCAAGTTCATTTAATCCAAGCACACTACCCCTTAATACCATATCGCCTAATGTGTGGTATAAGCCATGTTTACAAGCAATATGTCCGCATTCATGAGCTAAAACGGCATACAGTTCATCATCCTGTAAACATTCTATCAAACCGGAATGGATGACCATAGTGAATTTTTCTGTTCCATATACATATGCATTGGGTTCTCTATCAAGTTCTAAGTATAGTTCAGGTATATCAATGCCGATTTTTATGCAGATACTTTCAACCATTGCATATATCTTCGGTAACTGCTTTTCGGTAATATGTATCTTGGTGGACATATTGATAATGGTGTTTTGCTTGTCGTTCATTATAGAGAAGAGTTTGGCACAAATGGTATCAAGCAGAGGAATTTTCTTTAAAGCAGCGAGGGCAGTTTGGTCGAGGGGGTGGATATATTGTTCGCAATTGATAGGGGTTGTTGTTTTCTTGTTTTTGTGAATAATGTGTTTTGTCCATCTCTTTGCTTTATAATTTGCAAACCACATATATGAAACCTCCAATGTAAAAAATGTCGAATGCTGTAAGTTTCTTATATCACAAAACAATATTAATTTCAATATTCCACGTTGTCGAATTTACCACAGTTTTACCACAGATTTCAACCAAATTATAAGAAGATATAAGAAAATCTTTGTTTTGTCCGGTTTGAGAAGGTAAGATATAAGAGGTTGTAAGAACTTATAAAACAGAAATACATTCTCGTTTTACGTCTCCCCACAATGAAGCCCCTGGACTAATAATAAAAACCCTATGACTGAAAAGTCATAGGGTTTTTCTAATTGGAATTGATATTTTTTGCATTATGTTGTACAATGTAGAAAATACATTTAGAAAGGAATGTTATTATGGAAAATAAAGCGTTTTATAATGTTATGAAAGAAATGGGCGATTGGATAGGAACATTCCAATTCCAGGAAAGAACAATTTATCCTTTCAACTATGTGTTTCTCCGCTTGGGTATGCCGGAAAACAGCTACCTGGCAGATTATGATGATACCTGCGATTACAAACGAATTTACCTGAGCTGGTATTATGATATTTGCGATAAGAATGAGCAGATGGACTTTGAGGGCAAGAGAGTTGCTACTCCTGCAAGTGAAGAAGAGCAGGACAAGGCAACTGAATTGTTGAGAAAAAATAAAACCCTGCAAAAATATATTTACAAATCTCATTCCAATTATGAGCAGTTGGTAAAAGAGTATAATTTGATTAAAATATAATTATCGTGCAAAGAAAAGTTATCAGTAGTTTATGAAGCCCCTGGACTAAAGTTTAACACCCTATGACCGAAAAGTCATAGGGTGTTTGGTTTTATACGGCCAAAAGAAAATACTCAGTTATGGTTTCCGGGGATTGGGTCATTCCGTTATCGATCCACCATCTGACGGTTTCCACGAATGTGGCTGCGATGTGGTCGACCCAAAAGCTTTCCGGCAGGTGTTCGCTTTTTCGCGCTGCAAACAGCGGTAGCTGATTTACTACAAGTTTTCTCAGATTGCTTTTGAAATACTGCAGAAACAATTCATTATTCTGGCAGGAAAGCAGCTGCAGAATGTTGTTGTCATTTTTCTGTAGGTGCTGAAAAAGGTGCAAAAACACACTATCCGGGGCGTCGCAATTGAAGATATGCTTGTGCTCCGGATGACCGTGATTTGTGGCATCGAAGATGTGGCAAAACAGTTCTTCACAGAGCTGCTTTAAAAGAAAGTCTTTCGTTTCAAAGTGCGCGTAAAAGGTCGCTCTGCCGATGTCAGCTTTATCGATGATTTGCCCCACTGTGATTTGATTATAATCCCTTGCTGACAGCAGTGCGATAAAGGCGGAAAAGATGGCTTCCCGGGTTTTTCTCTGGCGTCTGTCCATAGATATCTCCATACAATTTTCTGTATTTGTTCAATATCATACAGCTGGGATTTGTTGCATATTGTTTTATGTGTGCAGCTTGGTACAATAATGAACAAGTAGTTCGGTATATAACTTACTGTACCATATTAGAAAACATAAATCAATGGGGGAGCTATGAAAACGGAAAGGAATATTCTGATTGCCTTTTTGCTGAATTTGGCATTTTCTGTATTTGAGTTCTTTGGCGGTATCATCACCGGCAGTGTGGCTATCATTTCCGATGCTATTCACGATATGGGTGATGCGGCCAGCATTGGCATTTCCTATTTTTTGGAAAGAAAGAGCAAAAAACAGCCGGATGAGACCTATACCTACGGGTATGCCCGGTATTCGGTCATCGGCAGTGTGATCACTACGCTGATTTTGCTTTTTGGCTCGGTGATGGTCATTTACAATGCTGTCGGCAGAATCATTGCCCCCAAACCAATTCATTATGACGGTATGATCTTGTTTGCGGTGGTGGGTGTAATTGTAAATTTCAGCGCGGCCTTTTTCACCCGGGAGGGGGATTCTCTCAATCAGAAAGCTGTGAATTTGCATATGCTGGAAGATGTGCTGGGCTGGGCGGTTGTTCTGGTGGGTGCTATTGTGATGCGCTTTACGAATTTTGCGCTGGTAGACCCGTTGATGTCCATCGGCGTGGCGGTGTTTATCCTGATCAATGCAGGGAAGAACTTAAAAACGGCGCTGGACCTAGTGCTGGAAAAGACACCTTCCGGTGTGGACATTCCGGAGATCACCCAACATATTTTACAGGTGGAAGGTGTGCTGGATGTGCATCATATTCACATCTGGAGTATGGACGGTCAAAATAACTTTGCCACGATGCATATCGTGGCAAAAGGGGATGCCCACAAAATCAAGGATGCGGTACGGGTGGAGTTGAAAGAGCACGGAATCGGCCATGCAACGCTGGAATTGGAGGAAGAAACAGAGTATTGCCACGAACGACACTGCCATGTGGAGTTTTCTGAATTTTCCGGACATCATCACCACCATCACCATCATTGAAAACAAAGGACTATGGTTTCCATAGTCCTTTGTCACTTTTGGGCGCACAGTGGCGGGCAAAGTAAGTTTATGTTGAAATTTCTGCGGTTATATGCTACAATACTGGCGGAATCCAACACGGCAATGATTTGCTGATTACTATCTGTGTGTGTTGAGGTTAGACATGGAAAAGAAAGAACGATATAAAAGATTGCTTATATTTGGCTTGTCAACTTTGGAAATCATTGTTTTGACGGGCTTTTTTGCAGCAATGTGGTTTTTATGTTTTGCAGATAACAGACAGGCCCTTCATCAGGTGTTTATAAAGGGTAACTATGTTGTCATCGGTATCCACGGATTGCTGATGATCCTTTTCTTCCGGATCTTTGACGGCTTTAAGATCGGTTATCTGCGAGTATATGAGGTGCTGTTTTCCCAGATCCTTTCTGTGATTTGCGTGAATGCTGTGTCTTATTTACAGCTGTGCCTGATCGGTCGCTGGCGTTTTCTGCAGCATATCGGTCCGACACTGATCCTTACTGCGGCGGATCTGGCCTTTGTGCTGGTTTGCGTCGTTGTGACCAGATGGCTTTATCTGCGGCTGTATCCCTCCCGGAAGATGGTGCTGGTCTACGGCAAGTATGATCCCAAGATGCTGATCCATAAGATCGCCGGCAGAGGAGATAAGTACTCCATCCGGGAAGCAATCTCCTACACGGAAAGCTACGAAAAGATCATCGAAAAGATCGAGGAATACGGCTGCGTTATGATGATGGATATCCCTTGTTCCATCCGTAACAAGATTCTGAAATATTGCTTCTATCACAACATCCGCGTTTATGCTGTGCCGAAGATCTCGGATATTATGATCATGAGCGCGACGGATATCCACTTGTTTGACACTTCGCTGCTTTTGATGCGCAACAAGGAACTGTCTATTGAGCAGGCCTTCCTGAAACGGGCATTTGATATTGTGATGTCTGTGTTGGCGCTGGTGATCGCATCGCCCATTTTCCTGATTATTGCCCTTTGCGTTAAGGGCTATGACGGTGGTCCGGTGTTCTTCCGCCAGGAGCGGCTGACCAAGGACGGTAAGGTCTTCAAGGTCTATAAGTTCCGCAGTATGCGAGTGGAAAAAGAGAAGAAGGAATACTGCCTGACCCGGAAAAACGATGACCGGGTTACCCCCGTGGGCAAGATCCTGCGCAACATCCACTTTGACGAGCTGCCCCAGTTGATCAACATCTTAAAGGGTGAAATGTCCTTTGTTGGCCCTCGTCCCGAGTGTCCGGGTCTTGCAGCAGAGTACAAAGAAAGCATTCCTGAGTTTGATTTCCGGCTGAAGATGAAGGCCGGTCTGACCGGCTTTGCCCAGGTCTACGGCAAGTACAACACCACTCCCTATGACAAGCTGAAGCTGGATCTGACATACATT
>JAGBVD010000089.1 GCA_017630495.1 Oscillospiraceae bacterium | reverse complement strand
TGGTAGCCATTTCCGTTTCCAGCTGCTCCATTTTCTTACGCATTGCCATCAGTGGTGCATACGCGCTGCGCAGAACGTCTTCTACCGTATATCCTTCCGGGAAACGGGGAATCTGTGAGATCAGTCCCATCTTTTTGTTGGGATTTATATAGACTTCCCCGGCATCATAATCCATTTGTCCGGTGAGAATGTTAAACAGTGTGGTTTTACCGCAACCGTTTCGTCCCAAAATGGCGACGCATTCTCCTTCCTGGATCTCAAAGCTTAAATCTTCCAGAAGGTTTTCTCCAATAACGAAGAACTTTGTTAAATTTTTGACAGAAATATCCACCATATTTGTTCTCCGTTTTACAGAGCATCCACCAATCTGTAAATATCCTCTTTAGAATAAAGTAAATTCAGAACTTCCAGCAAAGCATTACTGCTTAAATGCTCCGGCAAATCCAGTTTCTTTTGTAATTGCTTGCGTTTGTTCTTGCTGTCAGGGCCGCCAGACAGCCCCATAAGGAACATATCGGTCTTTGTCAGATACTGACTATTGGCTACAGTTACACCCTCATCCATGGTTGCTCCGGCTCTGCGAAGACTATCCAAAACGACCTGTGCAGTCATTCCCTCAACACCAAGCTTTCCCTCTTTGCCCGGTGCAGATTTTCTCTTTTCCTTGCCAGGAATGTCAGGAATATATGCGTGTTTGAGGTATTCACCCGGAATTGCGCTTTTCAAAAAGTTGCGAATTACAAAACCAGCGCCATCGGAATCTGTAAAAACGATCAAACCCCGCTTCTTTGCAATACAACGGAGCAATTCCAGCTGCTGTGTATCTTTCATAATGCCAAAGCCATTGGTTTGAAATATCGCAGCATTGACGATCTGGGACAGTGTATTCTTATCGTAGCGACCTTCCACCACGATAGCTTCCTGAATCTTAACCATTCCGAGCCTCCTGCGCCAGCTGTAAGATCAGCAGCTCCAAAAGTCTTTCCTGGTCATCCACAGAGGTCTTCATTTTGCGGTCAGTTTCCAAAATCAACTGCGCTGCCTTTTCACAAAATGCTACGCTAAAGTTTCTTGCTGCACCAATGGCTTTCTTGGCCGGATATTCCTTCAAACCGGTAATGCGCACCATATCGCCAACATTTTTACCGTTGTTCAGCAAAATACGGGCAGTGGAAATCTTGCGAAAATGCGCACCAACCGCGCCTAAAATCTCGATAGGTTTTTGCTGCATTTTCAAAAGCTGCTGCAGTTTTGCCAGCGCAGCGCCATACTTTCCTTCTCCCAGTAAGTCTGTCATTTGGAATACAACAGCGTCCAGCACCGGCTCAGTAACCGCATCAATATCGCTTTTTACAATGGTGTCCGCGCCGGAATATGCTGCGATCTTCGAAATTTCACCGGCAAGAGTCGTCATCGTACCACCGGTAATATCGATCAGATAACTGCACAAATCCGGAGATATCTTTTTCTGCTCAGCAGCGAAATGACGACTGACCCAGGCGATCAGCTGTCGCTGATCCTGCCGGGCAAACTCCACAATCTGTCCATAACTGCTAATGGCTTCCCAAAGCTTCTTAAACCGCTTATCCGGTTTCCATTGGGTTGTTTCAAAAGTAAACACCACAGTACAGTAATCAGGAATATCACTTAAAATATCCGTTACTTTTTCACGGTCTCCTTCCGGAAGCTTAAAAATATCAATATCGTCCACCCAAACAAAGGTGCTTGGTGCCATCATTGGCAAGCTTTCCACAGCATCAGCAAAATCACGAATCTCAAAATTTTCCTTATTCAGCTTGTGGAAATTGAAGGATTCTGTTAAATCCTCAACAAGCATTTTCTTTAGTTGCTGCAGATAGTAATTAAGCAGGAAGGTTTCTTCTCCATAAAACACATATAAGCGCTCCGCTCTTTTTTCTTTCAGAGCGGCTTTTAATTTTTGAATACCTTCCTGCTGATCTTGCTGCATTGCCATGGAGCTCACCTCCCAAATGTAATCGTTCCGTCCAGATCTGTCCGCCACACCTTGCAGTCAAACATTTCAAGCCGACGCAAGACTTCCGGCGCCGGATGCCCGTATCCATTGTTCTTGGCAACGGACACTACCGCTGTCTTGGGCTTTGTGGCGCTCAATAAAGGAAAGGATGTAGCACTCTTTGAACCGTGATGTCCAAGCACCAACAGTTCCAGTTCCGGAAGGTCAGTGGTTTGGACAAAGCGCAATTCTTGCGCGCTGGACCAATCCCCTGTTATCAGTATATCACATTCTTCCGCCTGAAACAAGATGCCTAGACCGCTTTCGTTATCATCTTTGTTATCCGCTCCGGGATAAATCGTGAATGATCCCCATTTGCCGGATCGTGTGGTTATTTCAGACACCCAGCAGATGTCTTCAGAAAATGCTTTTATTAATCTTGCCTTGATATCCCCATCATCTGCACTATCCGGTAAAAATAAAACATCGGTCTGAACGCGGTACAGTAAATTCTCAACATCACCTGCGTGATCTTCATCATAGTGGGTAAGAATCAAACCATCCAGCCGGTTAATTCCTTTAGATAGCAAGAATTGTGATGTGATATCTGCGGCATCCTTTTTGCTGTCACTACCGCAATCTACCAGATATGTCTTGTCCTGACTTTGGATCAAAATTGCCTGACCTTGACCCACATCCAGTACGGTTACCTGAAAATTCTCCGTCTTTGCCTCCATATGCGATGCTGTAACAGCAATACATAAGGAAATTACGATGCCGGCCAAATAAACAAATGGGTGCTTTTGCTTTTGCAATAAAAACACGCACAGGATCACATAACAAAACACAATCCAAAGAACGATATAAACACTACTGGTATACACCGCTGCACAAGGTATTGCAGATAACGATCTTGCCACCAATAATACATAACGAATAGGCCAAGATATTATCCAGGCAATGGCTGTTGACAATGGCATCCAAATTACACCCAGTAAACATGCCAACATAATTCCATAGAAAACAAAGGAAATGACCCAAAGTGTCAGCAAGTTTGTCAAAATGCCCACAATACTGACTGTGCCGAAATAATAGGCGCTCAAAGGCATTGTCACTGCAGTAGCCGATACCGTAACTGCCACACAGCCGGCAAGCCATCTTCCCAGCTTCGCCCGAACAGATTTGTCCTTTGGGACACGAAGAATCCGCAGCAGAAACCGGTTGATCTTACCACTAAACAGGAAGATACCTGTCATACATCCAACAGAAAGCTGGAAACTAACGGATGTAATGCTCAAGGGATTGGCAACCAGCATTACCAGCACTGCAAAGGACAGCGAGGTTGGCGAATCATATTCTTTCTTCAAAAGCAGACCTAAAATCATCAGGCACTGCATAATGCAGGCGCGCATTATAGAAGGTGTAAAACCTGCAACCGCAGCAAACAGAATAAGGATCGGTATCCCAAGAACTGCCGTTATGATCCGTCGCTTCCCCACAAATACATAAATCAGCGAAAACAAAATTGAAACATGCAAACCGGAAACAGCAATCACATGGCGAATGCCGCTGATTTTGAAAGCCGTATCATCCTGATCGGAAAGTCTTGTACTGTCACCCAGCAAGAGAGCTCTTGCAAAACCAACGGTGTCTTCCGGAAATGCTGTATCGATGGTATCTTGAATGTTCTTGCGCAGCTTGGCGGGAAAGAACCGTAAAGGAATCGTTTCCTGGCGTTTCACGGAAATGGAATCATCCCCGTAAGCCAGAAGAAAGACTCCCTTGCCGGGGTGATATGTGGCATCCTGCTTGCCGCCGGCAGCAGTGAAACGAAACCGGAATTCCCCCTTGAGAACATCACCGGGTCGTATCGTCATTTCATCCATGTAAACGCACACCTGAAAGCGCCTGCCATCCACTTCAACACGACCGTTTACTGCCGTGCCGTAGTCCGTTTTCCAACTGTAGTCGGTAGCTTCAATTTCTGTAGTCAGTGTTTTTCCGTCAACATTGCGGGCAGCTGTCAAGTAGACAGCATCGTGCAGCTGCAGCCAACCGGCACCTATTCCAAAACCCAACGCACCAATCAGCACAATTACACCGAGCTTCTTTTTGTAAAAGCACAAGCCAATACCCAACGCCGCACAGATAGCGGTAATTACAGCAAGCCAAATGCCGGAAATCAGATATACTCCAACAATGCAAGCACCGGTAAAGCCAATGGTAAACCACATCAGCTTGCGCATATTACCGCCTCCTCTCTCTTTGAAAAGGACGCTGCCATTCAGCAGCGTCCTTAAAATCAGATTTTAGATGCTACAAAGTCATCCACTTGTGCCATAGCGTCGTCCAGCTTCAGAACATCCTTGCCGCCGCCCATTGCGCTGTCCGGCTTTCCGCCGCCGGAGCCGCCGCAGGTCGTACAAACCATCTTCACCAGATCACCGGCCCGGACACCCTTTGCAACGGCATCCTTGCCGCAAACTGCCAGGAAGGTGATCTTCTCATTAACAACAGTTGCTAAAACAGCCACAACATTCGGTGCCTTATCCCGCAGCACATCGCCCATCTGACGCAGCTTGTCTGCGTTTGCATCAGGCAGAATTGCAGTAATCACCTTAAGATTCTCAATAGAACGAGCACCAAACAAGAACTGATCCACTTCACCGGCAGCCTCACGGGCCTTGAATGCCTCAATAGCGCGCTTGAGTTCCTTGATCTCATCGATCTGGTTTTCCAGCTTCTGTGCCAATTCAGCAGGCTTTGTCTTCAAAATACTGCAAGCATTGTAAACTCTCTGCTGTGCAATGTCCATTTGCTCCAAGCAGACCTTGCCGGTAATTGCCTCAATACGACGCACACCGGAGGCAACGCTGCTTTCACTTTCAATACGGAACGGACCTACCTTTGCAGTGTTGTCCAGGTGGGTGCCGCCGCACAATTCGATGGAGTAACCACTCATATTCACAACACGGACGGTATCACCATATTTTTCACTAAAGAGAGCCGTTGCGCCCATTTCTTTTGCCTGATCAATGGGCATCTCCCGGACATCTACATTATAGCCTTCCAAAATGGCAGACTGCACCATTGCAACGATCTTGGCCAGTTCTTCCGGCGTTACTGCGGAATAATGGGTAAAGTCGAAACGCAGACGATCGGGAGTAACAAGAGAGCCGGCCTGATGGACATGGTCACCCAAAACCTTTACCAAAGCTTTCTGCAGCAGGTGTGTTGCAGAGTGTGCGCGCATAATTGCTTTACGGCGCTCCACATCAATGGATGCGCAGACAATGTCATCGACCTTAATCGTGCCGCTGCGCAGAGTACCGCTGTGAAGATAACGGCCGCCCTTGTCCTTTTGCACATCGGTAACATCAAAGCGGCTGTCACCGACCAATATCACACCATAGTCTGCGCACTGACCACCCATTTCTGCATAGAAAGGCGTCTTGTTCAGAACGATAACACCCTTTTCGCCACCGGCAATAGAACCGGTAACCTCTTCACCAACACAAACAGCAACTACCTTTGCCTCGCAGTTGTTCACATCGTAGCCCACAAAATCAGTTGCGGTAACCTCGGAGCCAAAATCAATACCGGCCCAACCCAGATCGCCCAAAGCCTTCCGGGCCTCACGGGCGCGTACACGCTGTTCTTCGCGACAGGCAGTGAACCGGTCCATATCCACGCCCATGCCCTCATCTTCCAGCATTTCTACTGTCAGATCAATGGGAAAACCGTAGGTATCGGAAAGGAGGAATGCATCCTCGCCGGAGAATGTCTTTTCACCCTTTGCCTTATGCTCGGCAAGCTTTTCACCAAAAATACGCATACCGGTATCGATGGTGCGGGCAAAATTCTCCTCCTCGTTGCGAACAACACGGATAATATAGTCCGCACGCTCACGCAGATAGGTATAGTGGCTCTCATTTTCCTGAATGACGGTCTCCACAACCTCATACAAGAAAGGCTTGTTTACACCTAAAAGCTTACCGTGACGAGCGGCACGGCGGAGCAGTCGGCGCAGAACATAGCCGCGACCCTCGTTGGCAGGCTGTACGCCATCAGCAATCATAAAGGTGGATGCGCGAATATGGTCTGTAATCACGCGCAGGCTCACATCTGTCTTTGTGCTCTGACCGTAAGATGCGCCGGTGATCTTGGTAACATGGTTGGTAATGTTCATTACCGTATCCACATCAAACAGACTGTTCACATCCTGGCAAACCACCGCCAGACGCTCCAGACCCATACCGGTATCGATATTCTTCTGCACCAGTTCTGTGTAGTTACCGTTGCCGTCATTGTCAAACTGGGAGAAAACATTGTTCCAGACTTCCATATAACGGTCGCACTCACAACCGACAGTACAGTTGGGATCACCACAGCCATATTTTTCACCACGGTCATAGTAAACCTCGGAGCAAGGGCCGCAAGGACCGGAGCCGTGCTCCCAGAAGTTGTCTTTCTTGCCGAAGCGGAAGATCCGCTCCGGGGCGATGCCGATCTCCTCGTTCCAGATCTTGAATGCTTCCTCATCGTTTTCATAGATAGAGGGATACAGACGATCTTCCTCAAGGCCGGCAACCTTTGTCAAAAATTCCCAGCACCAGGCAATGGCTTCTCTTTTGAAATAATCACCAAAGGAGAAGTTGCCCAGCATCTCGAAATAAGTACCGTGCCGCGCGGTCTTACCGATGTTTTCAATATCACCGGTGCGGATGCACTTCTGGCAGGTACAAACTCTGCGCCGGGGCGGCTCTACCTCACCCTTAAAATAGGGTTTCATCGGTGCCATACCGGAATTGATCAGCAAAAGAGACTGGTCATTTTGGGGAATCAGAGAAAAGCTGGGAAGTCTCAAGTGCCCCTTGCTTTCAAAGAAGCTAAGGAACATCTCACGCAGTTCGTTTACACCATAAGGTTTTTTACTCATTGGAATTACCTCCATATAAATTACAAAAAAATAAACCTCGCCCACAAAATAGGGGCGAAGTTGTTCGCGGTACCACCCTAATTCATCCCAAAAGGGATATCTTAGCTGCTCTGTAACGGGAGCGCCCGTCCCGGTCCTCCCGGGCGGCTTGAAAGTGGCTTACAGCCGTCAGACAGAGGGCTTTCACCAATCCCCTCTCGCTTCTTGTGTCCTGGTGCTGCTTGGCTTTCGCATTGCCTTTGCATCTTCTAGTATTCTACCACAAAGTGACCAAATGTCAATGTTTTTCCGCAGATTACAGGGAATCTTTGGAATATCGGGAAAAACCGTCACCCAGGACCTGGTGGGCTTCCTGGACGATCACGAAAGCGTTTGGATCAATGCGCATAACCAGCTGCTTCAATTCCGCCAGCTGCTGACGCTTTATAGCTGTCAAAACGACTTTTGTGCTGTTTTGGGTGTAGTAACCCTCACCCTGCAAATAGGTAACGCCATGGCCCAATTCATCGCAAACAGCAGCTGCAATAGCATCATATTCCTTGCTGATAATCAGCGCCACCTTGGAATAATCAAAGCGGTAGACCACCGCATCGATCACAAAGCCGGTAATAAAGATGACGATTCCACTATAAAGCGTGAGCGTAATGTCCCGGAAAACCAAGCCTGTCAGCGCGGCCACAAGGAAGTCAAAACACATTGCGATCGTACCGATATTGGTATTCGGCCACTTTCTCTTAAAGAAGCGGACAATAATATCAGAACCACCGGTAGAGCCGCCGGCAGCAAAAACCAATCCAAGGCCAAAGCCACAAACTGCGCCGCCGTACAGAGCCCCTACAAGAGGCTCTGTAGCAGGCTGCGTAATCAATTCAAACAAGTCGATCAGGCCGGAAGAAACGGCCATTCCCAGCAGTGATCCCACGAAGAATTTCTTGCCAATTTTGAGTCCTGCCAGAATAAACAGCGGCAAGTTTAAAATTGCAGTGATAAGGCCGATCGTACCGACATTTGTCAGATTGACAAATATCATAGAAAGACCGGTAATGCCGCCACCGTTAATGCCGTTGGGAACTAAGAACAAATCAAATCCCAAAGCATACAGTGCCGCTCCGACTACGATTTTCAAAAAGTCAGCCGCATTCTTTCCGATCTTTCCCATAATGCCTCCGTTACATATCAAAGCTTATCTGTTTTTCCGAGGAATCTTCTTCCTTCAGCAGGGCGCCGGCCGTGGGGATGTTTCTGCTGCGATAGCGGCTGGCATTGACAATACCGCTTTGGGTCAGCAGTTCCGCCCGAACAACAGATGACTTCTTCTTAAGGCTCATCGCAGTAACACCAATGGTGTTTCTGGTTGTCTTGGGCAGCAGCTGGGCGCTGGAAATAACCGCCGCACGGTTATCAGATGCGTAGATCACGACCTGCTCATCCTTATCCAAAGCAATGGCCGTCTTCAGCGGGCTCTTGTCCGAATAAGCGCCGGTCAATCTACGGCGATTTGTTTTCGTTTCATAAGCGCTCAGCGGCACTTTAGCCACTTTACCATTTTCAAAGAAGAACAGTATAAAGCCCTTATAATCTCCCGGCAGAATTACCTGCAGGACATTTTCACCCGGATCCATACCCAATTTCTGTGGCAGATAATCACCCAGCAAAGACGCTTTGGAATCCTCAAACTCACTAAGCCGGGATTTGTAGCACTGGAACTGATCCGTAAAGACCAGAATCTCGGCCTTGTTGTTAGTTTCTCTGGAAAAAGCCAGACTATCCCCTTCTTTGAACTTTTGCTCGCCGGACATACGAAGGCTCTGGGCGGTGATCTTTTTGAGATAACCTCCCTTGGACATAAACAATGTCACAGGATAATCCGGAGTATCATCTTCCTCTTCCTCATCGGCAGATTGTTGAGAATCATAGACGATTTCCGTCTTACGGTCCTGTCCGTGTTTCTCTGCCACATCCTTCAGCTCACCGATGATCACATTCTTCAATTTACTGTGGCTGTTAAGGATGCCCCGCAGTTCAGCAATTTCCTTTTCCAGCTCATCCACAGCCTTTAATTGCTTAATAATATACTCTTTGTTGATATTGCGCAGCTTGATCTCCGCCACATAATTGGCCTGGATCTCATCAATTCCAAAGCCGATCATCAGGTTGGGAATGACCTCACTTTCCATCTCCGTTTCCCGGATAATGGCGATAGCCTTGTCAATATCCAACAAAATCCGCTCCAAGCCTTTGAGCAGATGGAGCCGGTCTTCCTTTTTCTGAATCTGGAAATAGATCCTCCGGCGAACGCACTCTGTACGCCATGCGGTCCACTCCTCCAGGATCTCACCGATACCCATCACTCTGGGCATGCCGGCGATCAGGATGTTAAAGTTACAGGGAAAGCTATCCTGCAAAGGCGTCAGCCGGAACAGCTTTTGCATCAGCTTTTCCGGCTCCACACCACG
>JAGBVD010000088.1 GCA_017630495.1 Oscillospiraceae bacterium | reverse complement strand
TGGGGCTTTTGGTCCCCTTTGTGCTGTCGGTTACCTTATTCCGGGAGATGCCTTCCGCGGTCCAGATCGCAGGCTTTTTCATCGCCCTGTTTGCCATTGTGATGATCAATTGGGAAAAGGGCGGCAAACGCTTTGGCTTTGGTCTTATTCTTATGCTACTGGTCAACGGCAGCGCGGATGTGATGGCCAAGTTTTTCCGGGTGTACGGCGTGGGGTCGGAAGAAACCTATCTGCTGATCACCTTCGGCACGGCCTTTGTGCTGTGCTCCGCTTTGGCGATTTTCAAAAAGGAGCGGCCCGGATACAAAGAGCTTTTATACGGCGCGCTCATCGGTATTCCCAATTTCTTCTCCTCCAAGTTCTTTTTGGGGGCACTGCAAAAGCTGCCGGCGGTGGTGGTGTATCCCACCGTGAATGTGGCGGCAATGCTCATTGTCACCCTGGTGGGTGTCCTGGTGTTCCGGGAGCGGCTGCGCAAACTGCAGTGGTTTGCGCTGGCGGCCATTATTGCAGCTTTGGTGCTGCTCAACATTTGACAGAAAGGCACAAGGGTATGAAAAAGAACTTAAAATGGATTGCTATTGGGTCTTTGGTGGTGCTGATCGGCGGCAGCTTTTGCTTTCAGCCGGTGCGGGATTTCTTCCATCGGCACGCATATACCGAAGCTTTGACTGCGCCCACTTGCACCGAAGGGGGCTACACCACCTTTACCTGCCAATGCGGTGACAGCTACACCGGAAACTATGTGCCTATGGCAAAGCACGATTTTCAGGACACGGTGACCGCGGCCACCTACATCACCCAGGGCTACACCCACCACATCTGCCGGGTGTGCGGTCACGAGCAGACCGACAGCTACACCCAGCCGCCGAAGGATGTGGTTTCCTCCCTGGCCAGCAAGGATTACCTGGAGCCTTTTTCCGAGTTTTCCCGGGCCCGGAAGGCCAATCCGGAATTTGTGATGATCCATTTCAGCAGCGCGGTGGTGTTAAAGCCCACCGACCCCTACAATATGAAACGCAACCGGAAGATCTTTGAGTCTTACGGGGTCAGCACCCACTACATTATGGACCGGGAGGGGGTAGTGCGCTGTTATGTGCCGGAGGATCTGGTGGCCTATCACGCAGGCTACGGCACCTGGAACAATGACCCCAAGTACACCAACCATCTGAACGAATATGCCATCGGCATTGAGGTGCTGGCTATCGGCTCGCAAAAGGATATGAAGCAGTATCTGACACCCACCCAATACCGAAATCTGGACAAAAGCTTTATCGGCTACACCGATGCCCAGTACGAGGCTTTGAAGCTTTTGGTTAAGGATATCTGCGAAAGAAACAACATTCCTATGGACCGGGAGCACATCATCGGCCATCAGGAGTACTCCCCCAACAAAGCTGACCCCGGCGAGCTGTTCGACTGGGACCGGCTGCTTTCCCCAACTGCATAGCAAACCCCTGCACTGGATTTTGCAATCCACTACCTGTTGTTTTAAAAAGGGTGGTGAACTGCAGAGATAAAATGGTTTTGAATGTAACCATCCCCCCTACAAGCAAAAGTCCCCGAAACGCATTTGCGTTTCGGGGACTTGTCTTTTACAGTGAAGAAAATCTTCCCTTCAAAACTGCGCAGCATCTGAAAAGGGCGGAGATTTGTGCCAGCCAAGGCAAAAAGCACAGAAATACTTTGTGTATTTCGAGCATTTTTAACGCAGGATGGTGCAAATAAACGCCTTTTCAGATATTTTAGCACTGTAGTTTACCGCCCAAAGTTACTCTTCGTCCATACCTTCGACAAAGAATTCGCCGAACAGTTCCTCGTTGGAGGGCATATCCTCCGGGATGGGACGGGCCACCCAAGTGGTGTTCATATAGTGCTTCAGGGTGATGTTCTCGGAGACGATGTTGCCGCCCCAAGTGCCGCAACCCATAGAAGATGTGGGAGGCATACCGTTGGTGGCAGAGCCGGAGTTACCCTTGTTGTTGGGCTGGCGGACCATGATTCTGGAAACGGGAGCAGCCATACCCAGACGGTGGATGTGGTCATCGTCGAAGGAGTAGATGCCGCAGGAGTGGCCCTTGCCGCCTACCTCGAAGATGGCGCGCATCATATCCAGCGCGTTTTCAAACTCGCCCTCGTACTTAAACAGAGCAAGCAATGTGGTCAGCTTTTCGGAGGAGAACAGGTGCTCCTTGCCGATGTTATTCTTGCCGCCGCCGGTGACAGCGATGAACTTACGGTCTTCCGGGATGGAGAAGCCTGCAGCCTCGGCCAGCTTCTGTGCGCTGATGGCAACAGTGCCGGGCAGACGGTGGCCCTCTTCGTCCCACATAACCTTCTTGAGCATTTGCGCTTCTTCTTCGTTTGCCAGGTATGCGCCCTGCTCAACCAGCTTGGCTACAAAGCCGTCGTAAACATCCTCGTGGATCAGCAGGTTACCGTCGCAGGAGCAGCCGGAGCCGAAGTCAGAGCACTTGGAGATCCGGGTGTTGGTGGCAGCTTCCAGCTGACGCTCCTCGGTGTCGCAGGTGTTGTCGATGATGACCGTTGCGTTGCCGGCGCCGGAGCCGTAGGCAGGTGTGCCGGAGGAGTAAGCGGATTTGACCATGGGACGGCCGCCGGTGGCGATGACCAGGTCACACTTGCTCATCAGCAGCTGGGACAGAGGTACGGAGGGCTTTTCGATGCCCTGGATGATGTCGGCAGGTGCGCCCTCACGGACCAGCACTGCACGGATCATATCAATGCACTTGTTGGTGATGTTCTTTGCACGGGGGTGGGGGGAGCAGATCAGAACGTCCCGGGCCTTGATGGCGTACAGAATCTGGCCTGCAGGGGTCAGGCAGGGGTTGGTGGTGGGTACCAAAGTGGCGATGACACCGATGGGCTTTGCGTACTTGACCAGGCCCTTTTCCGGATTCTCCTCGATGATGCCCACGCTCTTGCTGCGCAGCACTTCCCGGAGGATCAGCTTGATCTTGTTGCGCTTATTGCGCTTGGTGACCTTGTCGCCCAGCTGGGTCTCGTCAACCGCCTCATCACAGATGGGGCCCCAGACCTTCATATTGCACAGCTCCGCTGCGATGGCCTGGCACAGACGGTTCAAATACGGCTCGTCGTAAGTAGCGATGATGTCCGCGGCAACTCTGGCCCGCTTAACCTTTTCTTCTACGACAGCAATTTCTTCAGGTGTAATTTCTCTTGCCATAACTATATCTCCTTTTCAATTATTTCAATTACTTAGGCTTGTGGGAATCACCGTGGCTGGGAGGCAGCCAGCGGCCGTTTTCACACTTGACCAGTTTGCCTTCGCTGACAAACTCGCTGGGACGGTAGATATCGTTGATGTTCCAGCAGCCGGGGGTGGGCACGGCGATGTTTTCCATAGGTGCTTCCACCAGGAAGGGACGGCCTTCCTTGTTGGCCTGCATTGCCTTTTCCAGGGCGGGCTTGAACTCGGCAGCGGAGGACACGCGGATGGCCTCTACACCGTAAGCCTTTGCCACATCTGCCCAGCAGGGGGAGTAGCTTTCACCGTCGGGGGTATGGAAGACAGTACCGAACTTGGTCTGGTAGCTGGCGTTCTCCAAACCGGCGATGGTGCCGAAGGCGGAGTTGTTCATAACCACCCAGGTACAGGCGATGCCCTGTTCCACAGCGGTGGCCATACAGGTGGGGTTGACACCGAAGCCGCCGTCACCGGTCAGCGTCAGGCAGATGCGGTCAGGAGCGGCCAGCTTGCCGCCCAGAACAGCAGATGCGCCAAAGCCCATGGTGGCCAGGCCGGAGGAGTGGTGGATGCTGCCGGGAACAGTAATGTCAAACTGCTGGGCAACACCGTTCTTGTTCCAGCCCACATCGGTGAAGATGCAAGCGTCTTCCGGAATGACGGCCTTCACATCCCGGAGGATTCTCTGGGGAGTCATGGGGAAGCGGTCGTCGTCTGCCAAAGGCTGATTCAAGGCCTTAAAAGCGGCCTTGGCTTCCTGGACTGCCTTACGCAGTTCGGGGTTTTGCTTGCCGTTGGGGCAAATAGCCTTGACCTCGGCAAGAATCTGCTTCAGAGCGATCTTCAAATCAGCGATTGCGCCGATCTTGACCGGGTAGTTTCTGCCGATTTCTGCAGGATCGATGTCGATCTGCAGGAAGGTGGTGGTGTCGGGGCTGAAGGTAACGCCCTGGTACCAGCTGGAGCTGTCCGCCTCGGCAAAACGGGTGCCAAGACCCAAGATCACATCGGCCTTATTGGTAAAGCCGTGGGTGAAGTTGGTGCCCCAGAAGCCGGTCTGACCGATCATCAGAGGATGGGTGTCCGGCAAGCAGCCCTGACCCATCAGGGTACGGGAGACAGGCATATCCAAAAACTCTGCCAAAGCGGCCAGTTCTTCGGAGGCCTGGGCCAGTAAGATGCCGCCACCTGCGTGGAGCAGAGGATTCTTGGCCTCTACCAGTTCCTTTGCGATCTGCTTTGCCACATCCGGGTCCAGAGCAGGACGGTAAGTAAAGCTGCTGTCCCGGTAAGTTCTTGCCCAGATAGCCTCTTCTACCTCACGGGAGAACATATCCATAGGCATATCAATCAGCACCGGGCCGGGTCTGCCGCTTTCTGCCAGGCGGAAGGCCTTGTCCAGAATGTCCGGCAGTGCTTCCGGATCGTCAATACGCCAGGCGCGCTTGACCACCGGCTCCAGAATACGGTACTGGGTGGCATCGCCGTGCATATTCACCTCCTGGTGGGGGTGCTTGCCGTAGTAGTAGCTGGGTACATCACCGGCAATGACAACCATAGGAATGGAGTCAAAGGCGGCATTGGCAACACCGGTGAGCACATTGGTCAGGCCGGGTCCCAGGTGGCACATTACCACAGATGCCTTGTGGGTCAGACGGGCGTAGCCGTCAGCGGCGGTGGAGGCCACAGCCTCGTGGCGGTTGGAAATGTACTTGACCTTCTTGCTCCGGGAAAGGGCGTCCAGCATACCGATAACGGTATGACCGCACAGGCCGAAGACATACTTGACGTCCCGTCTTTCCAGGTAGTCCACGATCAAGTCGGATACTAACTTTTTACCCATTGTAGAAAAACCTCCTTATTTTATTTGCTGATATGTTGCACAGCGCAGCAGGTACTGGCTGAACAAATTCTCTTTTCCGGCAATGAAGTCTTTAAAACAGCCTGCCGCCGGGGGCATATACCGTTCCTTGTTCCACAGCAGGTACAGATTCCGCTGGGGAAGCTCGTCGGAGATGGGCAGGACCTTCACATTGCTGGGAACATTGTGCAGTGGCAGCGGTGTGATGGCCACGCTGTGAGAGGAGGACACCAGACCGTAGATCACCTCGTCCTGCCGGGCCTCCATCACCACATTGGGCTTGACGCCCCGGGAGTCGAAATAAGCCTTGATCTGGATGCCCAACTGACTTTCCGGGTCAAAGGCGGCAAAGTTCTCG
Source organism: Oscillospiraceae bacterium (assembly GCA_017630495.1). Taxonomy (GTDB): domain Bacteria; phylum Bacillota; class Clostridia; order Oscillospirales; family Oscillospiraceae; genus Faecousia. The sequence continues at coordinate 3,210 of JAGBVD010000088.1, read as the reverse complement.
CCGCTGAGCTGCTGCAAGCTGACACTCTTTTGGGATGCGAAGGGGTGGTTTTCCGGCACCAGCAGCACCAGCGGATGCTGGCCGATCTGCACACCCTCCAGCCGGCTGTCTTCCATTTGGGTGGAGATGGCCAGATCGATGTCACCGGACAGCAGCTTTTGCTTTAGCTGGTGAAAGCCGTCGTGCTCATACTGAAACCGCACATCCACCCGGTGGGTTTCGGAGAAATACTGGACGATGGCATCAGACACGAAGGGGTCCAAAGAGGAAAAGGCGGACAGCGCTACCGTGCCCCGGTCCGGGTCGATGTACTCCCGGAGGGTGGAAATGCCGTTTTCCAGGGTTTCGATTGTCTTTTTTGCGTGGGGGTAAAATACCTCGCCGTATCGGGTCAGCTTGACATTCCGGCCTTGCCGGGAAAACAGCTTGACCCCCAGCTCCTTTTCCAGCTCCGCTATGGCGTGGCTTAAGCTGGACTGGCTCACATACAGCTTTTCCGAGGCCCGGGTGTAATGCTCCAGCTGGGCGATGGTGGTGAAATAATACAGTTGCCGTAAGTTCATTTTTACAAATCGTTTTCAGCAAAGAGCTTCTTTGCCGCGTCCAGGCACCGCTGGGCATGGCCCTGGGCGCCGTATTTTTCCATATTCGCAAGGTTGGGAAGCTCGATAGCGCAGGGGTGTTTGGGCAGTGCCTTCAGCATAGTCACCAAGTCCGCTTCGCCCTGGCCGCAGTACTCTCTGCCGGCACGGACCACATGCGTCAGCTCCATATTTGCCGCGCCCTTGGGGCAGTCGCAAAGGTGGATGATGCCGTAGTCCTCTTCGGGGATGCTTCCGATCTTCTCCGGGGTCAGCTTGTCATAGTGGCCGTAGAGGGTGTCCACGAAGATCTTTAAGTTGTCCGCGCCTACCTGCTTTTTCATTTCCACCGCGCCGTCAAAGGTGGTGATGCAGGACACGATGGGAAATTCCAGGTTTACTGTCAGGCCAAACTGGGCGGCCTGCTCGCAGATCTTGCCGTAGCGGTCAGCGGCAAAGGCATAATCCTTTGTCCAGACGCTGGAAAGCACATTGGTTGCGCCCAGCTGGGCGCCGGCTTCAAAAGCGGCCCGGTAGTCCTCGGGAAGGTCCTCCCGGATACGCACCAGCTCAATGTCCAACAGCCGGACACCAAAGCGGTCCATCTGCTCCTTGACGGCCTTTGTCAGCTGGGGGTTGCCCTCCAAAATCAGCTGAGGCTCGCCGGGCTGGCCCATAGGAATGGTCCGCAAGCTGACGAAATCGTAGCCGCACTCGCCGGCAATGCGAATCTGCTCCATAGCTTCCACACCGGGCAGGGTCAAATAAGCAAGGGAAAATTCTCTGGACATATCCAGTTTCCTCCTTATAGATACATTAATTATATTGTAGTACCCGAACAGGCGCAGGTCAAGGATGAGTTTTTCATAGTATTATGAATTTTGTGCATAGGTTTTTGGGTTTTTGGTTGGAAGAACACCCGTAACTTTATGGAAATCAAAACTTTTCCCCTTATAAAGTGGCGCTTTTTGTGGAAATTGATTGATAAAATACATCAATTATCCGCAAGACCTTTTGTGGGGCAGCCTTTGGGAATTTTGTGGGAATTTGGTAAATCCCATCTTGCGAATTGGTACAAAGTGTTTTATAATAAGGAAAATCCTTGATTTGGAGGCGTTTTTATGAAACAGCCGGAAAAAATCACCCTTTGTGAGGTGGGTCTGCGGGACGGTCTGCAAAATGAGTGTATGGTCCTGCCCACCGAAGAAAAGATCGGGCTGGTTAAGGGTCTGATCGATGCCGGTTTTAAGGTCATTGAGGTGGGCTCTTTTATGCATCCCAAGGCCGTTCCCCAGATGGCGGACACAGACCAGGTGTTTCAGGCCATCGGCCAGATCAGCGGCGTGGAGCTTCGGGCGCTGATTCCCAATCTTCGGGGTGTCCAGCGGGCCATTGACTGTGGCTGCAAGAAGGTTAAGCTCAATGTTTCTGCCAGCTTAAAGCACAACCTGAAGAATCTGAATATGACCCCGGAGCAGAGCGTGGCCGGTTTTGCCGCCTGCGTGGAGGCAGCGGAAAATGCCGGTATTGAAATCTCCGGCTCTATCTCCATGCCCTTTGCATCCCCCTGGGAGGGCGTGACCCCGGTGGAGACGGTGGACGGCATTATTGAGGCATACCTCAATGTGGGCATTACGGAGATCTCCCTTTCCGATGCCTCCGGTATGGCCACCCCCAAGCAGGTAAATGCGCTGTGCAAGCACGTTTTGGAAAAGTACCCCCAGGCTTCCTGGTGGCTGCATTTTCACAACACCCGGGGTATGGCAATGGCCAATGTGATCGCCGCCATGGATGCAGGTATGACCCAGTTTGACACCTCCTTCGGCGGTTTGGGCGGCTGCCCCTTTGTTCCCGGCGCGGCGGGCAACATCTCCACAGAGGATGTGGTCCATCTGTGCGACGAAAGCGGCATCCGGACCGGCGTGGATGTGCAGAAGATTATGGAGCTGTCCCGGCATTTGCAGGAGGTTCTGGGACACGGTATGGAAAGCTATGTGCTGCGTGCCGGAAGAAACAGTGATTTAATTGCTGCCAAGCAACTGTAATAATAAGGAGTTAAAGCTATGAAAGAAAACAAGATCGTTACCGTTGGCACCATCGGTGCCGGTTATGCCGCAAGACTGCACGGCAATGGCTATGCCAAGGTGGGCGGTGTTACCGTACGGCTGAAGACCATTTGCGACCTGAATATGGAGCTGGCCAACAGCGTCAAGGAGGCCTACGGCTATGAGCAGGCTATCTCTGACTACGACGCAATGCTCTCTGACCCGGAAATTGATGTCATTGACATCGTTACCCCTCCGTTTTTGCACTGCTCTATGGCCATCAAGGCTTTGAAGGCCGGCAAGCATGTCATCTGCGAAAAGCCTCTGACCGGCTACTTCGGCAAGCCCGGTGAGGAGAATGTGGGTAAGACCGCAAAAGCTTTGATGTACCAGAAGGTTATGGAGGAGATGGACGAGCTGAAAAAGGTCGTGGACTCCACCGACAAGAAGTTTATGTATGCGGAAAACTTTGTGTATGCTACCCCGGTGCAGAAGGCCGCAGAGCTGATTCGGGCAAAGCAGAGTAAGGTTTTGTTTATGAAGGGCGAGGAAAGCCTGAAGGGCTCCAGCTCCCCGGTGGCCGG
>JAGBVD010000087.1 GCA_017630495.1 Oscillospiraceae bacterium | reverse complement strand
GCGGAAATGCCTGCAGCGCCGATCATCGGATTGATCTTCTTCTTGGAGAAGACGTTGATCAGCTTTGCAAAGAGAACGCCGCCGGCGGTGTCCACGATAAATGCAATCAGGCCAAGGCCCATGATCAGCAAGGTATCTACCTGCAGGAACTTGTCTGCAACCATATTAAAGGAAACGCTGATACCCAGGAAAATGGTGATCAGATTTGCCAGCACATTCTGGGCGGTTTCGGACAGGCTGTCCAAAACGCCGCACTCCCGGATCAGGTTACCGAACATCAAAAAGCCGATGAGGGCCGTTGCATCGGGAACGATGGCGGAAGCCACAATGGTGATGATGATGGGGAACATAATGCGGGTGGTCTTAGAAACGGATTTCTGCTCGTAGGGCATCCGGATCATACGCTCTTTTTTGGTGGTCAGCGCCTTGATAACAGGCGGCTGGATCACCGGCACTAATGCCATATAGGAGTAGGCCGCCACGGTGATGGCGCCAACATAGTTAGAGCCTAAAGTATTGGCAACGGCAATGGAGGTAGGACCGTCAGCCGCACCGATGATGGCGATGGAGGCGGCGTCCTTGGCTTCCGGGAAGAAAATGCTCGCCATTGACAGCGTAAAGAAAATACCGAACTGGGCGGCTGCGCCGAACAGCATCAGCTTGGGGTTGGTCAGCAAAGGACCAAAGTCGATCATTGCGCCGATGCCGATAAACAGCAGCAGCGGAAACAGCTCGTTGGCAATACCGGCCTCATACAGTTCCATGATCGGACCGGTGAGGGCGGTGGAGCCGGGGATGTTTACCAGAATCGTACCCAAACCCATTGGCAGCAGCAAAGAGGGCTCCATTTCCTTCTTGATGGCAAGAAAGATCAGCAGGCAGCCCAGCAGGATCATCACAATGTCCTGCCACTGAAATTTCAGCAGGTTTTCGTACAGAATATTCATTTACACGCTCCTAAATCAGCCGATCATAACCAGAGTGTCGCCGGTGGACACGCTGGCGCCCTTGGCGGTAACTACCTGGGTGATGGTACCGTCCTTGGGAGCGGTGATGTCGTTTTCCATCTTCATAGCTTCCAGCACGCAAAGGACCTCGCCGGCCTTGACAGCCTGGCCCTGGGTAACATTGACCTTCAAAATGGTGCCGGGCATGGGCGCGGTAACAGCTTCGCCTGCGCCGGTAACAACGGGCGCTGCGGCAGGCGCGGCTGCAGGAGCAGCTTCAGCAGGGGCGGCAGCAGGAGCAGCGGCTGCGGGTGCAGCAGGGGCAACAGCTTCATATTCGTCCAGAAGCATAGCCTTGCCGGCTTCTACCTCCACCTCATAGGTGCGGTTATTTAAAGTAATCTTATATTTCATTTTACTTGACCTCCTTGATTGAAACAAAACGCAATTCGTTTAAAGGCTTTTGTAGTCTGTCGGCAACGATGGCCATCAGCATAGCTGCAGTTTTCGGCTCCACATCGTGGATCTTCAGCTGACCGGCGCTGCCGGGAGCGGCGGTAGGCATAACTTCCTCAACAATCGCTTCCTCCTGGGGCGCAGCTGCGGTTTTCTTGTTTTTGACTGCTTTGCAGATGATGGCGATGATGACCACCAGGGCCAGAGCCGCCACCAAAGCGAGGGTGAGAATGTTATCCAGCTGGGAAGGAACATTTGTCAAAATTGGCATATGCGCGCTCCTTATGCCTCAACGATGGAGTAGGAGCAGACATTTTCCTCGGCAGCCTTGCGGTTTTCCAGGAAGGTCTCTGCCAGGTTGGGGAATGCGATGTAGGAAAGAACATCCTCGTCGCACTTGGCCAGATCGCCCAGCTTCTCCCGGGTGGCTTCTACCACGGGTGCCAGGGTGTCGGCATAGCGGCCTTTGATGGGCTTTTCGTCACCCAGAATCTTCTTCTGGACCTCGGCATCGATGGGTGCGGGGGTAGTGCCGTACTCGCCGCGGCAGTAAGCAGTGATCTCCTTGGAGACCTTCTTATACCGCTCGCCTACCAGCACATTGGTAACCGCCTGGACACCGACCATCTGGGAGGTGGGGGTCACCAGGGGAGGATAACCCATATCCTTGCGGACCTTGGGGGTCTCCACCAGTACTTCTTCCAGCCGGTCCAAAGCGTTCATCTGCTTGAGCTGGCTGAGCAGGTTACTGAGCATACCGCCGGGAATCTGGTAGGTCAGACACTGGGTATCGGTAGCCAGAGCCTTGGGCATCAAAGTGCCGTCGGCAATGAAGTCCTCACGGACGGTCTTGAAATAGGTAGCCATCTCGCTCAGGCACTTGTCGTCCAGGTCGATCTCATAACCCAGCTGACGCAGTGCGTAAGCCATAGTTTCGGTAGCAGGCTGGGAAGTGCCGCCGGAGAAGGG
>JAGBVD010000086.1 GCA_017630495.1 Oscillospiraceae bacterium | reverse complement strand
GGCAATATCTGTCGCAGTCCGATGGCGCAGTTTGTGCTGCAGGATATGGTGAAAAAGGCCGGGGTAGAGGACCGGTTTCAAATCGCCTCTGTGGCGGTGAGCCGGGAGGAACTGGGAAATCCGGTTTATCCGCCGGCCAGACGGGAATTAAACAGCCACGGCATCCGCTGCGACGGTCATCACGCCCGGCAGATCACCCAGGCAGATGTGGACGAATATGATCACATTTACTATATGGACGGCAACAATCTGCGGTACTTAAACAGACTTTTTCCCGGAGAATCCAAGTTCAGGCCTTTCCTTAACCGGGATGTGGCAGACCCCTGGTATTACGGCAACTTTGAGCAGACCTGGGAGGATATTTGTGAAGGCTGCGCCCGGATTTTGGAGGAACTGAAATGATCGACAAAGAAAGATTGGAGCAGCAGCTGGCAGATTTGCCGCTGTATGCCTATTTCTTCATAAAGCCGGAGCAGCTGGAATTTTCAGAGCGCATCCGCTGGATCTGCGAAAATGAATGTCCCCGGTACGGAAAGACCTGGGCCTGCCCTCCGGGCGTGGGTACGGTGGAGCAGTGCAAGGCGCGCTGCTATGGCTACAATAGCTGTCTTGTGGTCGGCACCATCACCGAAACGGACGACATTGCCGATATGGAAAAGACCCTGGCGACCCGTCCTGCTCACGAGGAGATCACCCGGCAGGTGGCGCAGTTTTTGCAGCAGCAGGGGATTGACCCCTACATACTTTCCACAGAGGCCTGCGCCGAGTGCGAGCACTGCGCAATTCTGGACGGCCAGCCCTGCAGAAAGCCGGAGCGGATGCACCCCTGTGTGGAAAGCCACGGTATCAATGTGATTCCCATTCTGGAGGAACAGGGATTGCCGTTTCAATATGGCGACGACATTGTTACCTGGTATTCACTGCTGTTCTTCAATGAATAAAAGAAGCGGCTATTCCTGACGGAATAGCCGCTTTTCTTATTTCATTAGCTTGCAGACCAGCGCGGTGTAAGCGGCAGGGTCTTCCAAAGGCAGCTGCGCCATCAGCTGGGCCTGGGCGCACAGCAGCTTTGCATAGTCGGCGGCTTTCTGCGCATCCTGCGTCATTGCTGTTTCCATTGCCTTGACTGCCGGGTGCTCCGGATTCAGCTGCAAAATCCGCTGGCTGGGGATGGGCAGTTCCGGATTCATCCGGCGCATATATTTTTCCATCTCAAAGCTCATACCGGAGCCGGGGGTCATGGCAACCGGGGCATCGCCCAATGTGTCGGACAGCTTGACTTCCTGGACAGACTCACCCAGACTGTCCTTGACGAAGGAAAGCAGATCCTTCAAAGCCTCGGCCTTTTCTTCCAGCTGCTTTTTCTCTTCTTCTGTCTGCAGGCCCAAGTCCTCGGTGGCGGCATTGCAGAATTGTTTTTCGGCGTAGGTCATCAAGGTCTGGGGTACGAATTCGTCTACCTCGTCGGTAAACAGCAGTACATCGTAACCCTTTTGGGTTAGGGTCTGTACCTGGGGCAGCTTGCGGATATGCTCTTTGTTTTCACCGGGCACATAGTAGAT
>JAGBVD010000085.1 GCA_017630495.1 Oscillospiraceae bacterium | reverse complement strand
TGTACACCATTACTTATTTACCTCCTCCATGGCCTCCTCCAGTTTGTTTACACAGTGGGAGAAAGAAATGTATTCCGGGCAGATATCGTCGCACCGGCCGCAACCAACGCACATGTGATAGCCGTTTCTCTGCTTGTAGTCCAGAACTTTATGCAGTACCTTGAACCGCATCCGCTCTCCGTTTTTCTTTCGGTAGCTGCCGCCGCCTGCCACATCGGTGAAACCATCCACCATGCAGGATGCCCAGACCCGGCGACGCTCGCCAACCTTGGCATTTTCTGCGTAGTAGAGATCCTGCATGGTAAAGCAGGTGCAGGTGGGACAAACGAAATTGCAGCGACCACAATTGATACAGCGCTTATTGTACTGCTCCCACATAGAGGAACGGGCCACATCGGCGGTGAGATTTTCAGGAATATTCACCACTGTCTGGTTCTCATGTACCTGATCCGGCACTACCAGATGCCGGGCTGCGCCCAAATCCAGGAAGAACTGGTTCCATCCAGTATCCTTACAGTTCAGTTCATAGACACCGTCACCAACATTGATGTTCATATCATAGTTTTCAGAGATATTGGTGCCCATGCTGACACAGAAGCAACTTTCAAAGGAATGCTTGCAGCCGATCAGCACGATCTTGATATTATCCCGAATGCGCTTATAGTAGTAATCCGCAGGACCGTTGCCCAGATATATATCATCCAGCCGCTTCAGGGCATGGAGATCGCAGCTGCGCAGGAAAATGATGGCTCCCTTCTTGGGAGGATCAGCTTCCTTACACTGGTCTTCCGTAAAGAAGAACAGAGTCTGGGAGATGGGTGTCAGAACTTCCTTGAAGGAGTATTCGGACTTCCGATTAAAGACGATTTCAGAAATACTGCTGACCTTTCCGTAACGGATGCAATCCACATCGGAGAAGGTATTACCTCCGGTGTAGCACCTGGGGGCATAGATGTCATAGTGTTTTGTTTGTTCGGTAATCCATGTGTCAAACTGCTCTGCGGTGATATGGAATCCCATGTTGTTTCCTCCTGTTGTTTTGTTTCGGTTTGCTTCGATTGGCTTGTGTCGATTATAAATGACTAAATTCCCGACCGATGTTGCAACTATCACATCAGCCGGGATTTTTCTCCATTATGATGAAATCACCAAATAAAAGTGAGGACGATATATGAAACGAAGCTTGATTGCGTTGTTATTGGTATGTGTGATTCTGTCCGGATGTTCTGTGAGCGCACCGGAGGAAAGCACCGGCATCACCTTTACGGATGCCATGGGAAGAACGGTAACGGTTGACCATCCTCAGCGGGTGGGTATCTGCTCCGGCAGTTTGGCAGAGTGCTGGCTGCTGGCAGGTGGCAAACTATGTGCTGTCACCCGTGATGCGGTGACCGACCGGCAGTTGGATCTTCCCCAGAACTACATCGACCTTGGCTCGCTGAAAGAGCCGTCCCTGGAGGCGATCCTTGCGGCAAACCTGGATTTTGTGATCCTGATGGAAGGACTTCCCAACCACCGGGCCATGGCCGAAACCCTGGAGAAAACCGGAATTGCCTATGCCTATTTTGATGTAGAAAATTTCAGCGATTATCTGGACCTGATGAAAATCTTCACGGACATCACCGGACGGCCCGACCTTTTTGAAGCCAATGCCACATCTCTGCAGTCCCGGATTCAAGCCGCCATTGCCAACGGCAAACGGGAAGATGCGCCCAAGGTGCTAATCCTGCGCACCTCCTCCACGAGAGTCAAGGTACTGGACAGCAGCTTTATGGTGGGCGGTATGCTAAAGGAATTCGGCTGTGTGAACATTGCGGACAACGACAACAATCTTCTTTCCGAGCTGAGCCTGGAAGCCATCGCAAAGGAAGATCCGGACTATATTTTCATTTCCTGCATGGGTGATTTGGCGGAAGGTCAGGCACAGCTGGAAGCCACGCTGATCTCCAATCCCATTTGGAATACCTTACAGGCGGTACAAAACGGCCGGGTGTTCTATTTGGAAAAGGAACTGTTCCACAACAAGCCGAATACACGGTGGGGTGAAAGCTATGAAATTCTTGCAGACCTTCTTTCCAAGTAAAAAAGCGGTCTTTGCCGTCAGCATCCTTGCGCTGCTTTCGGCAATCGTGATTTCTCTTTGCGTTGGTGTGGTCATGTATACACCGGCCCAGCTTTTGCAGTTGCCCAACATTCTGCGCTATATCCGTTTTCCCCGCGTGATGGCTGCAGTGTTTGCCGGGGCAGGACTTGCTGGAGCGGGTGTAATCATACAGACCCTTTTGGGTAACTCTTTGGCAGGCCCCAACATCATCGGTGTCAACTCCGGTGCAGGCTTTATGACCCTGATCGCAGCGCTGGTTTTTCCCTTGGTTCCGCAGATGCAGCCTTTGGCAGCCTTCCTGGGCGCATTGTTTTCCGTCATGATGATTTATCTGCTGTCCAGACGGGCAGGCACTTCCAAAATGACCATCCTGCTCTCCGGTGTGGT
>JAGBVD010000084.1 GCA_017630495.1 Oscillospiraceae bacterium | reverse complement strand
TTCCACAGAAGCGGATAGCATCAACTATGATATGAATAGCAAGGCACAATCCAAAGAATTTGTAGATGTGCTAAAAGTTCAGGATTCATTCGTTCAGGACTATTCGCCCAGAGGCAAGGATGAAACTGTGTGGAGAAAATATGCAGCTGTAAAGCTTGCAAGTGGCGGCTTTATTCAGGTAGGCTACGACGCCGAGCAGTTCCACGAGATGCTGAACGAGTTTGTTATTGATGTTACGAAAAACCGTCATGTCGGCACAGCCGGTTTTGTGGCAGTTCTGGATGAAAATCTTTGCATGGTTATCGATGACGATTACGCAGGCAAGCATATCTCCACCATCGGCATTGAGCCCAATGAGGAGATGCTGCAGGGTAAGACCGCAACCGCCCTCTACAATGCATATATTGTAGACGGTATCAGTGATGCGAGCATGGGGTATATGTACGTATTCAAGTTCGTTGAGGGCTATTGCTTGATCGCAGCCATGCCTGTTGCCGAGGCTATGTTCATGCGGGATGCTTCCATGCTGACCAGCATTTTTATGCAGGTAATTATTTTTGCGACCCTCTTCGTCTTTATTTACTTGCTCATTAAGCGCGTGATTATTAACAATCTGAAGAAAATCAATGATACTCTTGCGCAAATTACCAATGGTGACCTGAGCGTAACTGTTGATGTGCGCTCCAATGAGGAATTCGCTTCGCTTTCAGACGATATCAACTCCACGGTTGCTACTTTGAAGCAATATATTGCCGAAGCAGCTGCCCGCATTGATAAAGAGCTGGAATATGCAAAGCGGATCCAGCTTTCCGCTCTTCCCACTAATTTCCCTGATGGGGATGATTACAAAATTTATGCCCAGATGATTGCAGCAAAGGAAGTCGGCGGTGATTTTTACGATTTCTATAAGCTCAGCGATACAACGGTGGCCTTTTTGGCAGCTGACGTTTCCGGCAAGGGAATCCCCGCAGCTATGTTTATGATGACTGCGAAAACTATCATCAAAGACCTGGCAGAAAGAGGCCTTGCTGTAAATGATATTTTCACCCAGGCCAATGAAAAGCTTTGTGAGAACAATGAATCCGGCATGTTCGTTACCGCATGGATGGGTATTTTGGATCTTACCACCGGCCAGGTGAAGTTTGCCAACGCTGGCCATAACCCACCGCTGCTGAAGCGTGCTGACGGCAGCTTCGAATATCTGAAGACCCGTGCAGGTTTCGTTCTTGCCGGTATGGAGGGTGTTCGTTACAGAGCAGGCGAAATTACATTGAATCCCGGTGACAGACTGTTCCTTTACACCGACGGTGTGCCGGAGGCTACAAACACGGACAACAAGCTCTATGGCGAGGGAAGGCTTCTTTCCTTTATGAACCAAAATGCTTCTACAGAAGCGACGGAACTTTTACCGGCATTGAAAGCCAATATCGACGAATTTGTGGGCGAAGCACCGCAGTTTGATGATATTACCATGCTGATGTTTGATTACAAACCGAAAAAAGGAGGTGAGCGTATGACGAATAAAACATTCCCCGCTAAAACGGAATCCTTAAATGATGTCCTTGGCTTTGTAGAGGAAACTTTGGAAGGCTTTGAGTGCCCTATGAAAATCCAAACTGCTGTCTGTGTTGCCATTGAAGAAGTGTTCGTCAATGTTGCTCACTATGCCTATCCGGATAGTACCGGCGATATGACGCTTCATATTGGTTTTGATGAGTCAAGCCGCACCATTACTTTCCGCATGACAGACAGAGGCGTTCCCTTCGATCCGCTGAAGAAACCGGACCCGGATATTACCCTTTCGGCAGAAGAACGGGAAATCGGAGGTCTTGGCATCTTTATCGCCAAGAAAACCATGGACTCTCTTAGTTACGCATATGAAAACGGAGAAAACATTTTAACCATGATGAAAAAGCTATAAGGAGAATTGCTGTTATGACTATCGAAATTAAGAAGAATGCAACCGAAACCATCATTGAGATTGTGGGAAGATTGGACACCATTACCGCTCCGGCGCTGGACAAGACCATTAACGAGGATATCGCTGGCACTGAAAATCTTGTTCTTGATGTGAAGGGCATGGAGTATATCTCCAGCGCAGGTCTGCGCGTGCTTTTGGGCGCACAGAAGAAGATGCAGAAAATCGGCTCTATGAAAGTGACGGGCGTTTGCGAAGAGGTTATGGAAGTCTTTGAAATGACCGGCTTTGCCGACATTTTGGTGATCGAGTAATGGAACTTGTAAGTGAGGCTGTCGTATTCGCGGTAACGGCTCACGACGGAATGCGGCGCAAAAAAAGTGAGTCCCCGTACATCCTGCATCCCATGGAAGCGGCTGTTATTGTTGGCACGATGACGGACGATCAGAATTTGATCGCAGCGGCTGCGCTGCACGATGTGGTGGAGGATGCGGGTATCACCATCGATGAAATTGAAGAGAGATTCGGAAAGCGTGTACGGGAACTTGTCGCGTCCGAAACCGAGGATAAACGC
>JAGBVD010000083.1 GCA_017630495.1 Oscillospiraceae bacterium | reverse complement strand
TCAGATTTTGAAAATCTATCCACACTCCCCGGATCGCTGCCGGAATATGCTCATTCGCATCACTGACCCGGCACTGCTTTCCGCCACCGGCGGCATCGTTCAGGGTATGTCCGGCTCACCGATTATTCAAGACGGCAAACTCATCGGCGCAGTCACCCATGTCCTCGTCAACGACCCCACCACCGGCTACGGCATTTTTATTGAAAATATGTTAGATGCAGCAGCATAAAAAGAGAACGGATTCCCACGCCTGCTGCGCAGGCTCGGAATGACACAATTTCGATAGTCGCAGCAACTACCGACCAACCATGTCATTGCGAGGAGCGAAGCGACGTGGCAATCCGTTCCCCAAAATGAAAGGAGAAATACTATGGATTTCTACAAAGTACCAATCGGATTCGGTATGGCACTGGCGCAAAACACCGCCGCTATGAACCGCTACGCCCACCTGACCGAATCCCAAAAGCAGGATATTCTGAATAAAGCCCACAATGTCCGCTCCGAAATGGAAATGTACACCCTGGTCTCCAACCTGGCCAACGGCCAGGTGCAATAACGTAGGGGCGGATGCCCACATCCGCCCGCCGTTTCCCTGTCATTGCGAGCCAGTGCGCACACTGGCGTGGCAATCCGTCCCCTAAAAGGGAAAAGCACACCGCAAACGCGGTGTGCTTTTGATGTGATTTCGTTGGTGGTTTATTACGGATTCCCCAAATAGGACTCTAAAGTTGTATGGAGTATGCGGATATGGGCATCAATGTCCTCTTTGTTTGCATCGAGAAACGCCCCAAATTCTGCCTTGATTGCTGGATCACATTCCATTTCATCTACCTTAAGTACTCCATAAATAGAGTTTATTGCCTCAAGGTCTTTTCCGTGATAATGCTTATCCAAAACTTTGATCACCAGCATTGCCATGTCTAATGCGCGAGTAAGCGTGGTCTCCTCACTTTGGCGGGACCATCTATTATCATACCGCCACACCTTTACACTGGGGACAACTTTTTTGTTGTCCCACTGCGCCTTACCCACAGAAATACCAACTGCATCTGTATCGTTCTTGTAATAACCGTCCACAGCAGCATAGCCATTAATGGCATAAATCGGTTTATGAGATAAATATGTAGGAATTAATTTGGTTTTTTTATATATTCTCTCCATTGTATGCTTTCCTCAAATGTAGTCTACTTTACTGTTTTGAAAATGCGACATCAACAAATGTTGCTTTTGTATCATAGGTACAACTACCCTCTAAGCACGTAGCACCTCTTAATATTTTAGCTGCGACTACGGGATCTGTAAAACCTTGCACCTCATCATATTTTGTATTATGTGAATTACAGTAAAGTTTAAAGTTTTGAATATAGTACTTTGTTCCATAATAATTCTCATAAACTTTTTTAGTATGTGTCCACCCTTTTGTGTCCTCGAATATTGCACTATTTAAGGACGCAGCATTAAATGCATTTTTCCCAATAAATGTAACTGCAGCAGGAATTGTGATTTCAGTTAAATTACTGCAGCCATCAAAAGCATAATCGCTGATTGTTATAAGGCTGCCGGGGAGTGTAATTTCAGTTAATTTACTGCAGCCATCAAAGGCATAATCGCTGATTGTTATAAGGCTGCCGGGGAGTGTAATATTCTTTAAGTTTGTTGCATTCTGAAAACCATTGGGAATTATCTGCGTTACCGCTTTTCCGTTATATTCAGATGGGATAATAATCTCATCAAGATAAAGGGTGTTACCTGCTGCAACTCCATAAGTACCATCCGGCAAAGGATAATATGCCAATCCTTCTGTTCCGCTGGATTCGGCTGCACTTGCCTGTACCCTGCCCACATTTACCGGGTTTTCCGGGTCGTTGGAATAGGTGATCCACAGGCAGCCGTCGATGATCTCGGTCTTCGTAATCCCAACACCGTCTTTACCGGGGTTGCCTTGTTCACCCTTCTCACCCTGAAGACCTTGGGGGCCAATAATCCCTTCTCCATCTGTCAAATATGCGACTAACGGTTTTGCAGTGGTGAAATCTGTTCCGTTTATCCAGTCTTCTGTATACCAGTGCTTGTCTTGATAGTAGTCGTTCCCAACATTAGGGTTCCTTGCAATCCACACATTAACAGGACCAGTTAACATACTTGCCGCAGTTCCGCTCCACTCTAAATTTTGAGAAAATAGCACAGGTGTGCCTCTGTCATTAGCCACATATATAAAGCTATCCACACCGGCCACCCAATCTGTCTCTTTGAATATTGCGCTTGTCAGCGCCGTACCGTAGAATGCATATGCACCAATAATCTTCGTCGCAGAAGGAATTTCCACTGTGGTAATTCCTGTACACCCTTGGAACGCATATCTTCCAATTTTCCTCAAGGAATCGGCGAGTATAACGGATGTAATTCCTGTTTGATTTTTGAAACCACTATCCAAAATCTGTGTTACTGTGACACCATTGTATGTAGCTGGGATGATCAACTCTGTTAACGCGAAGTTATTAGAGGCTTTTACGCCATAAGTACCATCATCCAACAAAACATACACCAAGTCGCCTTCTGTGATAGATGTCGTGCCATCGTTAGAAAGAGATCCTACATCAATAGCATTCTCAGGGTCATCGGTATAGGTGACCCATAGGTGACCATCTTTGATCTCAATTTTCTTTACACCATTACCCGCATCACCTTTAGCGCCAGCCTCGCCCTGAACGCCCTGAGGACCTTGCGCGCCGTCAGTGCCGGGGTCGCCTTTATCACCCTTAGGGCCTTTGATATTTTCAAGGAATGTTTCCGTACCGCTTTCGCCGTATTTTACATAGAGGTTGCCCTCTTCGTCCATGGACAGGTAGGGGGTCAGGCCGTCTGCACCGGCTTCACCCTGAATGCCCTGGATGCCCTGCGGGCCCCGGATAGGACCAACGGCAGGCAGTTCTGTATCATCAGTCAGAGTAATGACCAACTTATCCTCTGCCGTCAGACGGACAGACTTGATGCCGACACCTTGTGCACCGGTGGCACCCACAATGGACTGCTCGATGACGATGGGGTCGCCCTCTTTCATAGCGATCACAAGGCAGTTATCCTCATTAATGGTAATGCCGGTAATGCCATTACCATCCTTGCCAGCTGCACCGGTAGCACCGGTGTCGCCCTTCTCACCTTTTTCACCCTTCAGGCTTTCCAGCCATTGTTCTTCTGTGGCGGCGGTAGTCAAACCGTTCTTAACTGCCAATTCGTAGGCAGACAGGCCCTTTGTACCGTCTGCGCCGGTGTCGCCTTTATCGCCTTTTTCACCTTTCTCGCCTTGTGCGCCTGTGGCACCGGTTGCACCGGTGTCACCCTTTGCGCCCTTGAGGCTCTCGATCCATTCTGCCTCTGTGGCAGCAGTAGTCAGACCGGCAAATCTGGCGATCTCATAGGCAGACTTTCCGTCTTGTCCGGCTGCACCGGTAGCACCAGTGGCGCCGGTATCACCCTTGTCGCCTTTCTCGCCCTTCTCACCTTGGTCTCCCTTTTCACCTTGGATGCCTTGGTCGCCCTTGGCTCCTTTCAGGCTTTCCAGCCATTCCTGCTCTGACAGGGTGACACCATTGGCCTGGGCAATTTCATAAGCAGAAAGTCCATCTGCTCCGGCTGCACCTGTGGCACCGGTATCACCTTCATCACCTTTCTCGCCCTGGGCACCGGTTTCACCCTTTTCGCCCTTCAAACTTTCGATCCACTCTGCCTCTGTAGCTGCTGTGGTTTTGCCGGTCAGCAATGCGATCTCGTAAGCGGAAAGTCCGGCTTCACCCTGGATACCCTGATCGCCTTGTTCACCCTTTTCTCCAGTGGCAGGTATATCAGTAGAAGTCCAGCGCTCACCGTTATCCGTGGATATCTCCCACCGATTGGTGGTTTCATTAATGCGGATCTGGGGTGCAATGGCATCCTTGCCGGGCTCGCCTTGCGCACCAGTAGCACCGGTAGCACCTTGAGGACCTTGTGCGCCGGTCTCACCCTTTTCACCGGTTGCTTTCACACCGGTCGCTGTCCAAGTAGCACCTTCATCTGTGGAGATTTCCCACTCGTTGGTTGTTGCGTTGATGCGGATCTGGGGAGAAATGCCGTCTTTTCCGTCCGCACCTACAATATTCTCAAAGATAAATTCTTTACCATTTGTCAGCGTAATGGTCATTTTGCGGGTACTATTATCAATGGCAATATTCTGAATGCCATCACCCTTTTCGCCTTGGATACCTTGCTCGCCCTTTTCGCCCTTTTCGCCCTTTTCGCCTTGGATGCCTTGGATACCTTGCTCACCCTGGTCGCCCTTGTCGCCCTTTTCGCCTTGGATACCCTGGACACCTTGCTCGCCCTGGTCACCCTTTTCACCTTGGACGCCCTGGATGCCTTGCTCACCCTGGTCTCCCTTTTCGCCCTGGATGCCCTGAGCGCCGGTTTCGCCCTTCTCGCCCTGCGGGCCTTGTGCGCCGGTCTCGCCCTTCTCACCCTGGGGGCCTTGTGCGCCGGTCTCGCCCTTCTCACCCTGAGGGCCTTGTGCGCCGGTCTCGCCCTTCTCGCCCTGAGGGCCTTGTGCGCCGGTCTCGCCCTTCTCACCCTGAGGGCCTTGAGCGCCGGTCTCGCCCTTCTCGCCCTGAGGTCCTTGTGCGCCGGTCTCGCCCTTCTCGCCCTGGGGACCCTGAGCACCAGTCTCACCCTTCTCGCCCTGGGGACCCTGAGCACCAGTCTCACCCTTCTCGCCCTGAGGTCCTTGCGCGCCGGTTTCACCCTTCTCACCCTGGGGTCCCTGCGCACCGGTCTCACCCTTTTCGCCCTGAGGGCCTTGTGCACCGGTCGCACCCACGACCTTGCCCACATTTACGCGCTTGTTATCGGAAAAAGTCAGCACCAATTCACCGGCCTGGTTGACATCCACATCTGTGATGCTGATGCCATCCACGCCGTTTTTACCGTCAGCACCATCCTTGCCGCTGGTGCCATCTTTTCCGTCTTTTCCGTCGGCACCGTTTTTGCCATTTGCGCCGTCTTTGCCGTCGGTACCGATTGCCTTGCCCAAATTCAGTTCGGTATTATCCGCAAGGGTCAGTACCAGCTCGCCCTTACTGTTAAAGGAAGCAGTCTTGATGGTCTGCGCCTGGCTTTCTGCCAAACTGCTGAGCTGCTCTGCCCACTCAGCTTCCGTACCGCTATAGCCATTTTCTGCAGCAATCTCATAGGCAGACTTGCCATTCAAGGACTCCAGCCACTCCTGCAAAGTCCCTTCGTAACCGCCTTGCGCCGCCAGTTCATAGGCAGACAGGCCGTTTTCTACTTTGATCTCGCCATTTTTGTGAACGTTCAAAGCGACCACAGCAGCAATGCCGATCACAAGGATGATTGCCAGCACCACGCAAGCCATCTTCAAAAACATGCGTTTTCTATCTCTTACCGCAGTTTCCATTTTCTTTGCCTCCATTTCTTGGAATAAAAAGTGTATACGCTTGCTATTATAATACTCGTTTTGCGTTTCGTCAACGCAGAATGTAGAAATTTAAGAGAAACAGTCCTTTTTTCCCTTATAATAGTGAGCGAGGTGATTGTATGAGTTTCGGAGAGAATTTGCGTACTTTGATTGAAGAACGGGATATGACCCAAAAGGAATTGGCAATAAAATTGAATATCGCTCCGTCAACCATGGGCAGCTATGTTCAAAACACAAGAGAACCTGACTTTGCCACATTGAAGTCCATCGCCAAGTTCTTCGGCGTATCCATTGATTATCTGCTCGACAATCACACCGGCAAGACCGCCACACATCAAGAAGCCGAATTGCTACGGATATTTCGTTCTTTAGACCCCGGTCAGCAAGAGATCTGTCTGGAACAATGTCGTGTCTTTGTCCGTATGAATCACAAAGAAAAAGAACCACCTGTAAAATCTTCCTGATCAAATAGTAATACCCTGCATCATCACGATGCAGGGTATTATTGTTTTGTTTTTGTAGAAAAAAGGTTGTCCTATATTGACACACTGGTGTCCGGCTCTCCTGTTGTGGTACCCTGTGTGCGCCTTGCCGACGGTGCGGCTGCGTTGCACACAGACCACTGCCACTCGCTCCCCTCCCTTCCTCTGCCACCGGCAGCGGTCGGGTCGCTCCCCCATCATCCAGGACGGCAAGCTGGTAGGCGCCGTCAGTCACGTTTTTGTCAAAGACCCCACCCGCGGCTACGCCATTTTTGCGGAGAATATGTTGGAAACAGCACAACACGTGGCCGATGAAAAAGCGTTAAATGATGCATCATAAACGAAAAGCATCCCGATTATTTTCGGGATGCTTTCTTGGTCAAGGGAAACAGTCAGCGAGAATTGATATGCATCTTAGTATACTGTTTGTAAAATTCGGTTGGTGTGATTTTTTCGTGATATTTGAAAAATTTGAGGAAATATTTGTATTCCGCAAAACCTGACTGGTTAGCTATTTCTTTAAGCGATAGTCCTCCCCGTAACATAAGCGCCTTTATATATTCTATGCGTTTGTCGTTAATATACTGTTTAATGGTTTTGGAAAAACTTGATTTGAACAAACGGTTCAGGTAATCGGAGTTGTATCCAAATTGTGATGCGATTTGCATTTCTGTAATAGCAGTATGACAGTTTGCCATAATCCAAGCGGCAATTTTTTCTGCGGTACGGTTTACAACAGGTGGCTTACTGTTTGAATATAGTTCAATTAAAATCAATCTGTTCAGGTAATCCATACCTTCTGATGATTTCTGCAAAACACGGGCATCTAAAAGTTGTCGAAAGTATAAAGAAATATTATATGGATTTTCTATTTTTCGGTGTTTAATATTAGAATCTATGTTTGGACCTCCATACCAATGAAGCCAAAAGAATTCCGTGTTTGTGCTGACCTTATATCCAAAATGGCGCAGGTTTGGTTGTAAAATCAGTATTTCATCTGGATTTATGTGATACTCTGTGCCGTTTTCGTTTATATACACTTCGCCCTTGGTTACAAATATAATTTCATTGGAATCTATTATACGGTTAGGATGAATCCATTCGCCATTTGATATAAATTTCCCTGCACCGCAGTTTTTAACGTTTTCGAACATGGTCGGATTTTAACTCCTTTTATACCTTCTGTGAGGTTGTTCTTTTATGAGGCATTATTTATTATAATTATAACATATGTCTTTGAAAATGCAAGTTAAAGGAGACTTTTATATGAAAAATTTAAGTTTTGAGTGCATAAAAATCAATGACGGATTTTGGGATTTTTATAATAAACTCAATCGAAAATCAGTTGTAAAAAACGTTTGTAACCGTTTTAAAGAAACCGGACGCTTTGATGCACTTCGTTGTGATTGGCGTGAGGGTACGCCCAACAAACCACATATATACTGGGATTCGGATGTTGTTAAGTGGATAGAGGGCGTCGCCTATCTTATTGAGGAGTCACCCAAACCCGAACTTGAGGCTTTAGTTGACGAAATGATCGATAACATCGCCCAAAACCAGCGAAGCGACGGATATTTCAACTCTTATTTTTTATCGGTTGAACCTTCAAAGATATTTACCGATCGTGATTGCCACGAACTTTATTGCGTTGGTCATACCATTGAGGCGGCTATTGCTTATCACAAAGCCACGGGCAAGGATAAACTGCTCAACTGTGTGCTCAAAAACGTGGACATGATATACCGCGTTTTTGTGGAGGAGCAAAGCGCCGCTTTTGTCACGCCCGGTCATGAAGAAATTGAGCTCGCTCTTTTGAAATTGTACGATTATCTTGGGAATGAAAAGCACCTTGAACTTGCGAGATTTTTTATTGACCAGAGGGGAAATAATGATAAAGAAGAAAAATCTTTCATAGATCAATCAAACTTGCCCTTGAGGGAAATATCTGAAGCTGTCGGTCATTCGGTAAGGGCGTGTTACCTGTATACTGCAATGGCGATGCTGGCAAAAATTGATGGCGACGATAAACTTAAAGCAGCTTGCAACAGAGTCTTTGATGATATCGTGAACTGCAAAATGAGCATTACGGGCGGTGTCGGTGCTGACCATAAAGGCGAACAATTCTCTTATAAATATGACCTGCCGAATAGCGATACTTATAACGAAACTTGCGCGGCTATTTCACTCGCTATGTTTGCAGGTGCCATGCAGGAAATGGAAGTAAATTCTCGTTATGGAGACGTGATTGAACGCATTTACTATAACGGCTTTATTTCGGGATTATCTCTTGATGGCGAAAAATTCTTCTATACGAATCCGTTGGAAATTGACCGTAAGAAGTATGCTCGCAGTACATACCAGCCTATCTGCGAGCGAGTAAAGGTGTTTAATTGTTCTTGCTGCCCTCCTAATGTGCTCAGAATGTTAGCATCAATTCCGCGCTATATGTACACGACTGACGGTGATACTGTTTATTGTAATCAGTTTGCAACAAGTGAAACAAAATTAGAAATCGGCGGAAAAGAGGCAACTATCACTCAAGCAACCGATTATCCTTATAACGGCAAAATTACGTTTAATTACAGCGGTGAACCTATGACACTTTATGTTAGAATTCCTGATTGGTGTGTTGAATATGAGGGGGATACCGAAAACGGTTTTGCACGGTTTGAGTTGTCTGATGGTGATAGCGTTACTGTAGATTTGCCTATGGAAATTCATTTTATTGAGGCAAATCCATACGCACAGGACAATTCGGGCAGATATGCGGTACAGCGAGGCCCTGCTGTTTATTGCATGGAAGAGATCGACAATGGCGAAAACCTTCGTGATATCACGTTGCTCGAAAACAGTGAAAAGAAGGTAGTGTGCGAAGAAGGTATACCTGCGCCTGTAATTTATATGGGTGCCGAGCGCCGACCGGCTACAAATCAACTTTATAGTATTAAAAATGATGAACGTGTTTCATTTACCGCGCGTCTTATTCCGTATTTTGCTTTTGCTAACCGCGAAGCTAGTGATATGCTTGTGTGGACAATGGTTAAGTAATTTCTTGGTCCTAATATAACACGTATAGACAAATATAGAATTCCCATCATACAAAGAAATCGCACCTAATCAGTGCGATTTCTTTGTGTTTTATGGAAGAATTTGAAAAAATCGGTGTAAAAAGATGTTGGTCCTATATTGACACACTCGTGTCCGGCTCTCCTGTTGGGGTGCTCGGTGTGTGCCTTGCCGTCGGCGCGGCTGCGTTGCACACCGACCCCGGCCACTCGCTCTCCTCCCTTCTTCTGCCTCCGGCAGCGGTCGGGTCGCTCCCCCATCATCCAGGACGGAAAGATTGGGGCGCAGCGGCCTAACGGGCGATCGCAGATCGCCCCTACGGATTCTACCGAAAACGGTCGTAGGGGCGAACTGTGTTCGTCCGGTTTTTGTTGCAATTTTGGGCGGGTGTGGTATGATAGAGGAAAGGTTTGGAAAGGGGGCGCGGGATGGGCTTTTTGGTATTGACAGTTCTCAGCAACTGTATGATCAGCATTATGATGCGTGTCAGTGCCGGCAAAACAGGAAAGAATTTAAGCGTTCTGTCGGTCAACTACTTGGTATGCTGTCTTTTGGGAATCGTCTATGGCGGCGCTGACAGGGCGGTTTTTTCCCTGCCCGGCTTTTCCGCCACCGCTTGGCTGGGTCTGATCAGCGGTGTGCTGTATCTGGCTTCCCTGTTATGCTTTCAGCGCAACACCAAAAAACACGGCATCGTCCTTTCCTCGGTGTTTATGAAATTGGGGCTTTTGGTCCCCTTTGTGCTGTCGGTTACCTTATTCCGGGAGATGCCTTCCGCGGCCCAGATCGCAGGCTTTTTCATCGCCCTGTTTGCCATTGTGATGATCAATTGGGAAAAGGGCGGCAAACGCTTTGGCTTTGGTCTTATCCTTATGCTATTGGTCAACGGCAGTGCGGATGTGATGGCCAAGTTTTTCCGGGTGTACGGCGTGGGGTCGGAAGAAAATCTTCAAGATATAACAATCAAAAGCTTAACAGCCTGTTGCAAGATCTTGTTTGCAACAGGCTGTTGGTCTTTATGTCAGCATTAATGTAGTGAAAAATAGTGTAGAAATAGTGAAAGTTTCTTTGCGTATGTAAAAAACTTGGATTAGGTAACCATGCTTGTTTAGAAATCTTATCTGCTACTACACAATATCGCATAAAATCGCGTAGATTATCAAAAAATATAGTGAAAAATTGTTGTCCCCTATTGACATCACTCCTGTCGGGTAGCCCCATTTTACAAAATGGCAAGCTCGTTGGCGCCGTCAGTCACATTTTTGTCAAAGACCCCACCCGCGGCTACGCCATTTTTGCGGAGAATATGTTGGAAACAGCACAACACGTGGCCGATGAAAAAGCGTTAAATGATGCATCATAAACGAAAAGCATCCCG
>JAGBVD010000082.1 GCA_017630495.1 Oscillospiraceae bacterium | reverse complement strand
GACGATGTGAAGGATATGATCACAGACCTGCAGAAGAACGGTTATGTTACCGGCGCTTACCTGGGTGTTATGGTGCAGGATGTCAATGCGGAAGCTGCGGAAATGTACGGATTCCCCACCGGCGCATACATTGTCGAGGTAACGCAGGGCAGCTGCGCACAGAAAGCCGGTGTTCAGGTAAAGGATATTGTGATCTCTCTTGGTGACAATAAGGTTACCAGTATGTCTGATCTAACCCGGGCCTTGCGCAAGTTTAAGGCAGGGGAAAAGACGACCATTACCGTTTACCGTAGTGGCAAGCAAATTGATCTGGAAGTCACTTTGGATGCAAAACCCAATCCCAATGAGACCAATCAGCAGCAATCTTCAACCCAACAGCAAACACCCCAGCAAGGACAGCAGCAACCTAATGGTTGGCAGGGACTGTTCCCGTTCTTTGGCGGTTGATCATTCATATTAAAACGCGACCTGTTGTGCAGGTCGCGTTTTTGTCGAAAAGTGTCGAAAAAGATATTCCTGAAGGGATTGCAATAGGTGCTGGCATATGGTATCCTATAAGTAATGATTACCGGGGAGGGATAGGAATGCGCAGGTTGCTGATTGCCGAAGCAGATGGTGTCTTTTCAGGCGCGCTGAAGAAGCATTTGCAGGAGCAATATCAGATCCGGCTGTGCAGTGATGGCACAAAATGTCTGGAACTTATCCGCAAATTTGACCCGGATATCTTGCTGATCGATCTTTCTCTTTCCGGGACGGATGGAATCAATGTGATTCGTAATCTGCGCACATCCGGCCGGGATACAAAGGTAGTGGTGATTTCCGGTTATACCGGTGAGTATGTGTTGGCAGCACTGGAAGATCTGGGCGTGGAGTATGTTTTCTCAAAACCCTGCGATTTAGGTGCTGTGATCAGTTGTGTTCGTGATGTTGAAAGAAAGCTTGAAAATGCTGAGGGTTGGTGCCTGGAGGCAGAAATAGACAGACTTCTGCTACCGTTGGGTTTTCGTATGGGACGCGGCGGGTATCAATGTACGGTGGATGCCCTTTGCATTAAGTATATGGAGTTTCATTGCGCAACTACAAAGGAACTGTACCCGGCCTTGGCAAAGAAATATAACAGCAATGTAAAGCAAGTGGAAAAGGCTATTCGGGATGCCATTCGTAGCGCGTGGATTCACGGCAATCAAAATCTGTGGAAGCTGTATTTTGCACCCAGAAACGGCGCAGAGAGCTACTGCCCCAGCAATGACGAATTCATAGCAAGAATGGCAAAGGCACTGATGTGTAAAACAAGGCTGAAATTGCCGCTTGTTGAGGAAATGTAAATAATAGGAAAGCAGACACCCCGAAGGGTGTCTGCTTTTATATGCCGTGCTGTTGCGCAGCGAAGCTGCGCGATACGCGGAAGGGACTCGTTTGCATTTTGCTAAAACAGAATAGAAGAAAGTCAACATCCCTTACGGGATGCGTCTTTCTTCTATGGACTCTCCCACGGGCTAAAAACAGTCCACCGGACTGTTTTTGCACCAGTGTGCGCACTGGTGCCGCCCTTTCGAGTCCTATCTTCCGGCGTACCAAAAAAGAGGATGCCGAAGCATCCTCTTTTTTGGTACGCCGGAAGGGACTCGAACCCCCGACCTACTGATTCGTAGTCAGTCACTCTATCCAACTGAGCTACCGGCGCATACACGCGTCGCATAACGCGCTTGCATATAATAGCACAAAGGGCAATAAAATGCAAGCCTTTTTTTCAAAAAAGGTGGAAATCTTTTGTATGTGCGATTTCCTTGACAGAAAAGACAGTGCTGTTATAAAATGTAGAAAACACTTGCTTTGAGGTATGCAATGGGAACAAGCGAATTATTCAAACAAATGCCGGCAGTTTTACTGCCCTGGTATCAACAAAATAAGCGCGACCTTCCCTGGCGGAAGGACCGGCAGCCGTATCATATCTGGGTTTCAGAGATTATGCTGCAGCAGACCCGGGTAGAAGCGGTAAAGGGGTATTATCAGCGCTTTCTGGAAACGCTACCCACAATCGATGCTTTGGCTGCAGCAGACGATGATCTGCTGCATAAGCTGTGGGAGGGGCTGGGCTATTATAGCCGTGTACGCAACTTGAAAAAGGCTGCAAAGGTTATTGTGGAGGATTTCGGCGGCAAATTTCCCGGAACTTATGAGGATGTTTTGAAACTCCCTGGGATCGGTGAATATACAGCCGGCGCGATCTGCTCCATTGCTTACGATTTGCCTACACCTGCGGTGGATGGCAATGTGCTGCGGGTGGTAGCGCGACTTTGGGATGATGACACACCGGTGGATCTGCCGGAGTTTAAGAAATCTGTCCGGGAGGCATTGGCTTCGATCTATCCGGAAAATGCCGGCGATTTTACCCAGGCACTTATGGAGTTGGGAGCAACTGTCTGCGGACCGAATAAAAAGCCGGACTGTGAAAACTGTCCTTGCAAGGATTTTTGTTTGGGGTATTTCCGGGGAAATAGTGAGAAGCTGCCGGTGCGCTTGCCCAAACGGGGACGCAGGGAGCAGGATATGACGGTGTTCATCCTCTCTTGTGATGGACAGTACGCATTGGAAAAGCGCCCGGACAGCGGATTACTGGCTGGTTTATGGCAGTTTCCCAACTGCGATGGGCATTTAAAAACACAGCAAGCACTTTTAAAAGTGGAGGAACTTTTCTTAAAACCGAAGGAAATTTTGCGTGTAGTGGAGAGAAAACACATATTTACCCACATTCAATGGAATATGTGTGGTGTATATATGGATGTTGCAGAGAAAAATGATGCGTTTTCTTGGTTTACCGTAGAGCAAATTGATAGGGAAGTGGCGCTGCCTACTGCTTTCCGGCAGTTCTGGGAAGAAATTGATAAATAGAATAAAAAGAAAAGCCACCCTTGGGAGACACTTCGTAAGGAAGTTTCTCCCAATTTCTTTAGTTACATATAATAAATGAGGCACACTCCGCAAGGAAGTGTGCCTCTTCTGTATCTTCTTTTAGTTTTGCTTCTGCTTATAGTTTTTATAGCAAAAATCAAAAATTTCCTTTTTAACAGTACCGAAGGATTTGTCTTTGTGGTGGATAAGGTACGAGTTTCGTGTGAATTCGTAATCTGAAACGGTTATTTTGCGGAGTACGCCGTTACTTAGCTGACGGGTGAGTAACGCTTCGGGCATAATGGTAACACCTAGGTTTTGTGCGGCGGCAGAGATTAGCGCTTGGTTACTTATAGATTCCATAACAGGAGTTACAACTATATTTTCAAGAGCAAAAATATGGTCTAAAAACTCGCGCGATACACTTTCGTCTTCACGGAGCAGTAGGTCGTATTCGCAAAGTTGTTTTAGTGTTACGGTGTCCGGCATATTATATTTTTTGCCGCATACCGTAATTAAAGTGTTGCAGTCAACAAGGCGGGATTTTATATTTTGGTTGGATGGCTTGCCTTGAATAAAGGCAAAGTCAAGCATGCCGTTTAAAATTTTATTCTCTATTATTGAGGTTTGGTTAATAGAAACCTGAAAATCTATATCGGGAAAGTTTTCTTTAAGATTACGCAAAAGATAAGGCAACTTTTGCTTACCTATAGTAAGTGATGAGCCTATTTTTAAAAGCGGCTTTTTTGAAGAATTAAGCGCTTGATCTTCAAATTCCTCAAAAGCCGAAATAACTTCTCGCGCTTTTATAAGCAGGCGTTTGCCTTCGTCGGTTAAAAACAGGCGTTTATTGATACGCTCGAACAATTTCACATTGTAATTTTTCTCAATTTCGGCAATAGTATTACTGACGGCAGGCTGTGCAATAAAAAGTTCTTCAGCAGCCTTTGTCATACTGTTGTGCTTACAAACGCATATAAAAATCTTAAGATGCCGTATAGTCATAGCAAACTCCCTTATTGAAACATAACTAAAATTATATGAACTTTATAATATTATACTATTTCACTTATTGAAAGTCAATTGGTATAATTAACCTTGTGATAAATGAAAAGGAGAAAAAATATGGTATCTTCAGGAGAAGTTATGCAGTTGATTGAGAGCCTGATCTGGCTATTGGCAGGTGTCGGTGTGTTCATAGTTGGTATGAATTTTATGAGCGACGCATTGGAAAAGAGCGCAGGTTCGGGGATGAAGCGCTTGCTTGAAAAAATCAGTAATAATCGTTTTTCCGGTGTCGGAATTGGCGCGGGTGTAACGGCAATTATTCAAAGCTCGTCGGCAACATCGGTAATGGTTATCGGCCTTGTAAACGCCGGTGTTATGACGCTTATGCAGGCAACCCCAATTATTATGGGCGCGAATATTGGTACAACCATTACGGGTGTATTGGTAGCTTTAAAAAATGATTATTTTAATATGGCGATGTACCTGCTTGCCTTTGCGGGTGTTATGATGGGCTTTTTCAAAAAGGAAAAAGTGAAAATTGCAGGTAGCCTTTGTTGTGGTTTGGGACTTATTTTCGTAGGTCTTGAAGTAATGAGTAGCGAGCAGGCTTTCGGCAATCCGCTTGTTGAAGGTATGTTTACAGATATATTCCAAAGAATAGATTTTCCGTTGCTTTTAATCTTTGTGGGTGTTATCTTTACCGCTCTTATTCAGAGTTCGTCTGCTTCTACAGGTGTTGTAATTACAATGGTGGGCGCAGGTGTGTTGCCACTTGATATGGCGTTATTTATCGTACTTGGTGCAAATATCGGTACCTGTGTAACCGCATTGCTTGCATCGGTTGGCGCTAATGCTAACTCAAAGCGTGTGGCTTTTACCCATTTTACCTTTAACACAATCGGAACAGCTATTTTTGCCGCAATAATCTGGATATTCAAGGAGCCAATGGTAAATCTTTTGCTTTCGCTCTTCCCGGGGGATGACCAAATGTCACTTCAGATGAGAGTATCCGCTTTCCATGTTATATTCAATGTTACTACCACCTGTGTTTTGCTTCCGTTTGTAAAGCAGTTAGTTAAGTGTTCCTGCGCAGTTATTAAGGATAAAAAGGAAACCGGAGAAAAGCTTGCCCTTAAATATGTTGACGACAGACTGTTAACAACACCGCCTATTGCGCTTTTGCAGGTTAAGAAAGAAATTGAATATATGATCACACTTGTAGAGGAAAACACAAGGCTTTCTTTTGCTGCTATTGATAATGGCTCTACAGAGTACAGCGAAACCGTTCAAAACAATGAAGAGGTTATCGACTATACTAACCGCGCCTTAACCCAATTTTTAATTAAGCTGTCGGCCAATGTGGAAGAAAGCGATGAAAAAATTATAGGTGCATATTTCCATGTTATCAACGACCTTGAGCGTATCGGCGATAACGCTGAGAATTTCCACGAAATCGGCATAGAAATGCTTAATAAGAGTATAAAGTTTTCCGATAAAGCGTATAGCGGTATAACTGAAATGCGTGAGAGCATTATGCAAATGTTTGCTATATCTAAGGATGCTTTTGTAAACTTAAATAAAGAAGAATTGCCTGAGCTTGCTGTTTTAGAAGAAACAGTTGACGGTAAGAAAAAGGCACTTATAGCAAGTCACTTTGCACGTCTTGCCGAAGGCAACTGCAGCGCCGATGTAAGCCCGTATTATTCATCAATAATATCGGGACTTGAGCGTGTTGCTGACCACCTTGTAAATGTTGGTTTTAGTATAGTAAATCCTACCGGTTCTCAGAAGGTGGATGCATAAAAATTGCGTTTGGGAGAAACTTCGTAAAGAAGTTTCTCCCAAGTTTTTTATAATAAAAAAGACACTTTTCCAAGATAAGTGTCATAGTGGCTTACTTACTTTAAAATAATACCAATCTAAAAGATAAATATAGCGGAGAGATAGGGATTCGTTTGTATTTTCGCCATTTGCGAAAATAAATGTAGAGACCAGTGTTTCCGCTGGTGTCAGCAACAGTTCTCCGGACTGTTGCATTTAATTGGTTCGAATCCCCACTAGGCAAAAAAAGATCCACCTTTAAGGTGGATCTTTTTGGCGGAGAGTTAGGGATTCGAACCCTAGGTTCCTTTCGGAATCACTAGTTTTCAAGACTAGCTCCTTAAACCGCTCGGACAACTCTCCGTGCGGGGATAATCATAGCATCTTGGCTATCAAATGTCAAGATTGGCCCTTTCTTTCGAGCTTTCTTTTCGTGCCGTCTTTTTCGACAATATAAGTGTTATCCAACTGGCCGGTCAGGCTGGCCTTGACAGAGTCAATATAGATTCTGCGCAGTTTATCCCGCTCAATGGTTTCTTCCGGTGTTAAGCCTTCTTGTTTGGCTTTTTTTGCCAATTCGTTGATTCTGGCAATTACTTGATCCATATCCATAAAATAACCTCACACATAGCGGTCAATGACCACGGTAGTCCGGCCCTTTTTTGTCTGGCCACCGACAGATTTTAGTTGTATTTTACCCAATCCGCGAAGGGATATTTTTGCGCCTTCCGGCACAAGCTTTTCCGCCTTTTCTACCGGAAGACCATTGATGGCGACCTTTCCGGCTGCAATATGCTGCGCTGCCAGGCTGCGGCTGATACGAAAACCGGCGGAGATGATGCTATCCAGTCGGCAGGATGCAACAGTATCCCGAATTTCCTGAACTTGCGCCTGAGGGATTTGTGCCAGCTCCAACTGGATTGCTTCTAAATGCAGTTTCGTACGACCGGCGCTGGTGAAATTCTGCAGAAGGTAGGGCGCGATTTCTGCGCTTACAAAGAAATCGCAACTACCGTTTCCGACGCAGATGTCGCCAACGGTTTCCCGGGCGATACCGCTGCCCATTAACGCACCGAGAAAATCCCGGTGGGAAGGGGTGTCACCCTGATAGAAGGTTGCCCGGATGCAAATCAGAGGGGAATCCTCGCGCATAAGGGTAGATTCATCCAAATATTCCGGAAGATATACCAGCATCTTTCGCTCTGCATCTTCATAACCGCCAAATGCGTATAAGCCTTCCAGATTGCCAAAGAGATACCGGGTCATTTCCAGCTCCCTTGGGGTCAGGAAACAGCTGTAAGAGAGGATGTTGCGCTGCAGACCGGCCTGGATCTTATCCCAGACCTTTGCCAGTAAAAGCTTGTCCTCCGCCGTGTTGGCAATTTTCTCAATATTTGCTCTATCCATTTTATCACCACAAGTATTATATCATAGGTTTTTTGCAATGCAAGGAAAGTTTTTTCTTGTGCCTTTGGGGTTTCTGGGGTATAATGGGACAAAGAAAGCAGGTGAACAAATGGTAATCGGTATTATTGGCGCAGGTGCGTCCGGAATGATGGCGGCCCTGGCGGCATCGTTGTACCCTGAAACACAAGTGATTCTTTTTGAACGGCAAGCCAGAGTTGGCAGAAAACTGCAGGCAACAGGAAATGGCCGCTGCAATCTGACCAACATTCACGCGGACAATTCCGGCTATCACGGTGAGGA
Organism: Oscillospiraceae bacterium; assembly: GCA_017630495.1. Classification (GTDB taxonomy): domain Bacteria; phylum Bacillota; class Clostridia; order Oscillospirales; family Oscillospiraceae; genus Faecousia. Next base: position 2,307 of record JAGBVD010000082.1, on the reverse strand, counting down.
TGCGGCATTCTCCCAATTTGCCCTGGAACAATTTGATGTGAAAACTACAATGGAGTTTTTCCGCCGTTTGGGATTGTTGACCGTGACCGAGCCATCCGGCAAGGTATATCCATATTCGGATCACGCGAATTCCGTTGTGGACATTTTGCGCCTTGCTCTGAAAAAAGAGAACATTACCCTTTATACCGGCTTTGAGGTAGAGAAAGTTCAAAAAAGCGGTAGTGGCTTTGCAGTTTTCGGAGCAGATCAGCAAATTGCCTGTGATAAGCTGATCGTTGCTTGCGGCGGTCTTGCCGGTACAAAGCTGGGCGGAAGTATGTCCGGCTATAAGATCCTTTCCAAATTTGGTCACAAGGTAACGAAACTGCGCCCGTCATTGGTACAGCTGAAATGCAGTTGGGGCGGTGTGGTTGGATTGAAAGGCGTTCGGACACGCTGCAATGTGAAAATATTGCGTGATAACGCGCTCTTTGCAGAGAGCACCGGAGAACTGCAGTTTACCGATTACGGCTTGTCCGGACCGGTGATTTTTGAGGTTTCCAGAGATGTGTGCTATGGCAGCGGTGCATGGATCGCACAATTGGATCTGCTGCCGGATTTCACAAGGGATGAACTGCTGCAGCAGCTTTATAATCGGCAGAAAGCAAACATATCCGGTGAGGAACTGTTGACGGGCATTCTCCATAATCAGCTGGGCAGGACTTTGGTAAAAGCAGCAGGTATTTCTCTGAATGCAGATACATCAGCGTTGACCCAAGCGCAGCTGCAGGGGGTTGTAAATGCAGTAAAAGCCTTTGAAATTGTCCTGACAGAGCCGATGGGAATGGATAACGCGCAGGTGACAGCCGGTGGTGCACTGACAAAAGATTTTTGCCCGGAAACGATGGAAAGCAAACTTGTACCAGGCCTTTATGCCTGCGGCGAGGTGCTGGACATTGATGGCGATTGCGGCGGATATAATCTGCAATGGGCCTGGAGCTCCGGATATCTGGCCGGAAGCAGTGCAGGAAAGGAATGTGTATGATTCGGTTAAGAGAGATCTCGATGCCGCCGGAGCATAACATCGTCCAACTGCAATTTGAAGCGGCGCAAATGCTGAAAATCCCCAATTCCAAGGTGCGGCAGGTCAAACTGGTACGGCGCAGCATCGATGCAAGAAAAAAGCCGAATGTGAAAATTGTCTATACCATCGATGTGAAGGTTGACGGCAATGAACAGAAGATCCTGCGAAACAGCAATTGCAAGCGGGCATCCATTGCGCCGGTTTCCTATTATAAAGTGCCAAAAGCAAATTGCGAGAATGCGCCAAGACCGGTAGTGGTAGGCTTTGGTCCTGCAGGTATGTTTGCAGGTCTTGTGCTGGCAATAGCCGGGTTGCGTCCGCTTATTTTGGAACGGGGCGAGGATGCTGCCACCCGGAATGAGAAAGTGCAGCATTTCTTCAAAACCGGCCAGCTGGACACGAAAAGCAATGTGCAGTTTGGCGAAGGCGGTGCCGGGACATTTTCCGACGGCAAGCTTAACACCGGTGTCAACAATCCCCGTATCGGCTGGATTTTAGAGCAGCTTGTGGCGGCTGGTGCCGGTGAGGATATTCTTTTTGATGCCAAGCCCCATGTGGGAACGGATGTGCTTTTAACAGTTGTGCAAAATATTCGCCAGAGGATTATTTCCCTGGGCGGCGATGTGCGGTTTTGTAGTCAGGTAACGGGTATTTCCCGGGAAAACGGCACTCTGGCGGCCCTGGAACTGGCAGACGGCGAGAAGATTCCCTGTGAAAATGCGATTTTTGCCATTGGACACAGTGCCAGAGATACCTTTTCGATGCTCTATGATTTTGGCCTGTCTATGGAAGCAAAACCCTTTTCCATGGGCGTGAGAATCGAGCATCTGCAGCAGACCATTGATCAGGCCCAGTATGGAAAAGAAGATCCGGTGCTGCCGCCGGCAGACTATAAGCTTGTGAAACATTTGGATGAGGAAACGGTTTACACTTTCTGTATGTGTCCCGGCGGCTATGTAGTTGCGGCGGCATCGGAAGAAGGCGGTGTGGTTACCAATGGAATGAGCTATGCAGACCGTGCCGGAAACAATGCCAATGCAGCATTGCTGGTTACTTTAAATCCAAAGGATTTTCCATATGAAGGACCGTTGGGTGGTGTACAATGGCAACGGGAGATCGAACGAAATGCGTTTGTGATCGGTGGTAGCAATTACCACGCGCCGGCACAGAAAGTGGGAGATTTTCTTTCCCACGCAGCTAGCACAGCAGCTGGCTCTGTGCAGCCGACCTATCAGCCCGGTGTG
>JAGBVD010000081.1 GCA_017630495.1 Oscillospiraceae bacterium | reverse complement strand
TGCTCCACCCCGGGACAATCCCGGTTTGGCTCCATATAGTCTGCCACATAAATAATCTTTTCACGCAGATTCATATTGGGTTTTCCGGTAGTATGACTGCGAATCGCGCCGACTACTTCCGGATTTTCACCGAAAATCCGCTGTGCAACCAAGCTGCCGGTAAGCGCGTGAATGGTTTTCGGATTCTCCCGGGCAAAGCTGCTCAATGCTATACCGTAGCTTTCGCAAAGAGTGATTTGCAAGGGTCCGTCCAAAGCTTTTGTAATGTCGTGAAGCAATGCCGCTCTGGCCGCATCCGTTTCATCTGCGCCCCAGCGTTTGGCCAGTGCCACCGCCGCATCCCGACAACCCAAGACGTGGTTTATCCGGTTTGGCTTGAGCAAGCTGACCACTGTCTTTTCCAAATCCTCCAAAGAGAGATTTTTATAGTTTCTGCCCGTACCGTACAGCTTATTATCCCGGATCAACTGACCTTGTCCGGCAGGTAACAGCGAATCTGCGCAGGAAAACACCAGCATACGGCGCAGGTCTGTGGAGGAAATCACGGTAACGGGGTTGTCCACCAGGTAAACCGTCGCGCCCATAGATTCCAGGATTTCTTTCTGGTGGGCGATCTCGTCTTTCTCACCCTTCTGTCCCCGATAAAACACCGCCAGAGATGTGTTTTGCAAAATCTTCTCCGGGTTTTTCCAGGTCAGGAAGGACAGGAACATATCCGTTCCCATAAACAAGACCAATTCGCTGTTTGGGTATTCGTTTTTGATTTGAGTAACTGTTTCAAAGGTATAGCTTGTGCCGCCCCGGTCCAGTTCCAAAGAAGAAACCGTCACCTTTTCTTCCCCGCCAAAACACATCTGAAGCATTGCAAGACGCTGTTGGGGTGTGGGAGAATCTTCGGGCATTTGCTTATGAGGTGAAATGTGCGTGGGAATCACCAGCATTTTACTAAGCGCCAATGTCTTCAGGGCATACTGCACCGCTCGAACATGGCCCAAATGGGGCGGATTGAATGTACCGCCGTAAATGCCGATTCTTTCCATAAGCACACTCCCTTCCAAAGTCTGGTAGCGTTTTTACTGCTGGTTTTTCAACTGCCGTTCACGATCCCGTTCAATGGCCTTATCAATGGCCTGCTGACGGAAATACTCGTTTCTCTGTTCACGGACTTTCCGTGCCGCATCCCGCCGGGCCTTTGCGCCCTTGCGAACGGGATTTGCCTTGGAAACCGGTGTTGCTTTTCTTTTGGCGCGGCCGGTTTCGTTGCGCTGCTGCTGCAGCTTCTCGCTAAAACGATAAATAACAAATTTCGTACCGATCACCGCAACACCGTCAGCACCGGTGGCTTCGCAAATGGCATCACAGACTTCCCGGGGTGTCAGCATTGCCGCCTCCAGCACCTTGCCCTTTACAAGCTCCCGGGCAGTCAGCTGGTTGTCCGCTTCGGCAATCAATGTATCGGAAACGCCCTCTTTGCCAATTATCAGAGTGGTCTCCAATGTATTAGCGCGTGCGCGAAGCTCCGCTCTTTCTTTACTGGTCAGCATAGCCGGCCTCCTTCATTTTCTCATAGAACAGTTTTAAGGCATTGGCCCGGTGAGAAACTGCGTTTTTCATCTCCGGGGAAACCTCAGCCAAAGTTTTTCCGTAAGGGGGATAATAGAAGATAGGGTCGTAACCAAAGCCGCCTTCGCCGGCCGGCTCACGGGTCAAAAAGCCGTGGACCTCTCCCCTGGCCTGAATGGTCTGACCTTCCGGAGTTACCAGAGTGATCACGCAAACAAACTGTGCCTGACGCTGTTCATCGGGGATATGCTCCGCATTTTTCAGCAGCAGCAAGACTCTGCCCCAATCGTCCAGGCTCTCGTCAAAACCGTAACGGGCAGAATAGATACCCGGCTCACCGCCCAGCGCATCCACCGCGATACCGGAATCGTCTGCCAGTGCAGGCAGTCCTGTGGCTTTCATTACCGCTTCCGCCTTCTGGAAGGAATTTTCCTCAAAGGTGCTGCCGGTTTCTTCCACATCAATATCTACGCCCAGTTCCGACTGTAAAACCAGTTCAATACCGAATTTCTCGGTGATTTTGCTGATTTCCACTAATTTATGCTTATTTTTACTAGCCAATACAACTTTCATATTACAAAAGTGCCTCCACAAATGCCCGGGGCTCAAAGGGCATCAAATCGTCGATCTGTTCACCGACGCCCACATATTTCACCGGCAGCTGCAGCACATCTGCTACAGCCACAACGATACCGCCCTTGGCAGTGCCGTCCAGCTTGGTAATGGCCACCTGGGTAACACCGGCAATTTCTTTAAATTGCTTGGCCTGGATCAGGCCGTTCTGACCGGTAGTGCCGTCCAAAACCAGCAGCACCTGCTTGTCTGCATTGGGCATCTCACGCTCCACAATACGGCTGATCTTGCCCAACTCATTCATTAGGTTCTGCTTATTGTGCAGCCGGCCGGCGGTGTCGATGATGATCACATCGGTGTTTTTTGCTTTGGCAGATTGCAAACCGTCAAACACTACCGATGCCGGGTCTGCACCCTCGTTCTGCCGCACAAGAGCCGCGCCTGCCCGATTGGCCCAAATCTCCAATTGGTCAGCCGCAGCAGCGCGGAAGGTATCTCCTGCCACCAAAAGTACCTGCTTGCCTTGACCTGTAAACTGGGCAGCCAGCTTGCCGATGGTTGTGGTTTTACCAACACCGTTCACACCGATCACTAAAATCACTTCCGGCTTTCCGGTGGGCTCTGCGTTCTGCCCAACCTGCAGCATATCCACAAGGATATCCCGCAAGGCCTGCTTGGCATCATCCGTTGTTTTCAGGTGTTGCTGACGGACAGCTTTTCGCAGTAAGTCCGTCGCCTTCACGGCAGTGTCCACACCCAAATCCGCCAAAATCAAGCATTCTTCCAGTTCTTCATAAAAATCCTCGTCGATCTCGGAAAAACCGGAGAACACGCTGCCAAGTGTAGATTCCAAAGCATCCCTTGTCTTGGTCAGGCCGGATTTGATTTTATCAAAAAATCCCATATTGGCTCCTTTATTCCACGATACCCAGCTGCTGCTCCATCTGGTTCAGGTCCAGGCGCAGCAGCTTACTGACACCCTGTTCCTGCATAGTAACACCGTAAAGCACATCCGATGCTTCCATCGTGCCACGACGGTGGGTAATGACAATAAACTGGGTGTTTTTGCTCAAATTATGCAGATACGATGCAAAACGCTCAACATTTCTGTCGTCCAAAGCTGCATCGATCTCGTCCAGCAGGCAGAAAGGTGTGGGCCGTACTTTCAAAATGGAGAAATACAGTGCTGTTGCCACAAAAGCCTTTTCACCGCCGGAGAGCAAGGTAATGGTCTTAACCTGCTTTCCGGGAGGCTGCACCCGGATCTCGATGCCGCAGGTCAAAGGCTCCTCCGGGTCTTCCAGGATCAGCTGACCCTTACCGCCGCCGAACATTTCCTCAAAGACAACGCCGAAATGGTAGTTGATCTTCTGGAATTCGGAAACGAAGATAGTTGTCATCTCCTGGGTGATCTCCCGGATAATACTCTCCAGCTCTCGCTTGGAGGTGAGCACATCGTCCCGCTGGCTGCTAAGGTAGGAATACCGCTCGTTGACACGGGCATACTCCTCGATGGCACCCAGATTGGGTGTTCCCAAAGCGGAGATTTTCCGCTTCAGTTCACCGATACGACGGTTGCCGGCTGTAACAGATTCGATCTCGCCACGCTTTTCCGGTGCAGTGCTGGGAGTCAGCTCATAGGAGTCCCACAGCTTGTCCACGATTTGCTGCTCTTCCATAGCAGTGGTGACTTTCTTCTGCTCCAAAAGGGCGCAAGCCCGTTCCATAGTAAGGATGTCCTTGTTCTTTTCCTGGACCTCCCGTTCACCACGGGTCTTGTCCGCTTCGGTTTGGGCGCGCTGCTGCAGAATATCGGACATATTCTGACGCATACGCTCTGTTTCAGAAACATTGTCAGCCTTCTTCTCTTCCAGCTGCTGCATTTCCTCGCGAATACGGGCAATATCTGCCTGGATGGCATCGATCAGCGCAAGCTTCTTTTCCCGATCACCTTCCATGCCGCTGCGTAGTGTCTGCAGATCGTCAATGTGATTCTGTGCAGTGTTCTTTTCTGCCTCCAAAGCCGCTTCTTCTGTCTTAAGAGCGGTCATCCGCTCTGTGATCTCGCCCATTGCCTGGGAAGCATCCTGCTGGCTGCATTCCAAAGCGGTGATCTGCTCTCTGGTCTGGGCAAGCTGTGTACCAAACACCTGCAGCTTGGCCTGCTGGGCGGCATACCGCTCCCGGTCTGCCTTTTCCCGGTTGTCCAGAGTTTCCTTTTCTCTGCGGGCAGAAGTCAGCGCATCGGTAATGGCCTGGACCATAATTTCGTGCTGTTTTTCCTGACCCTGCAGGCGCAGCACCTGATCCTCCGCCTCACGCAGCTGATCCTTTGCGGCGCTG
>JAGBVD010000080.1 GCA_017630495.1 Oscillospiraceae bacterium | reverse complement strand
GATTGCTATGCTGGGTCAGGAAGCGCAGGATGTGTGGGCGATGACATTCCACGCTGCTTGCTGCCGCATTTTGCGCAAGGATATTGATCGCCTGGGTTATAGTGGTAGTTTTACAATCTATGATACCGCGGACTCCGAACGGTTGATGAAGGGCATTATTGCAGACCTTGGTTTGGATGAGAAGGTTCTGTCTGCAAAGCTTGCGCTGAACATTATCGGCAAAGAGAAGGATAATATGGTAACACCGGAGCAGCTGCTGTGCAGTGCGGAGCAGACAAACGACTTTCGTCTGAAATATGTTGCCAGAGTCTATCAGATCTACCAAAAGAAATTGCAAGAAAATAACGCGCTGGACTTCGATGACATTATATTTAAAACAGTTGAACTGTTGCAGCGCCATGAAGATATCCGCACCTATTATCAGCGGAAATTCCGTTATGTTTTGGTGGACGAGTATCAGGACACAAACCATATGCAGTATCTGCTCACATCATTGCTGGCCGGTGGTTATGAGAATATCTGTGTAGTTGGCGATGACGATCAGAGCATCTACCGTTTCCGTGGCGCAACCATTGAAAATATTCTTAGCTTTGAAAATCAGTATCGCACTTCGCGCACAATTCGTTTAGAGCAGAATTACCGCTCTACCAGTGCAATTTTGAATGCCGCCAATTCTGTGATTGCTCATAACCTGGGCAGAAAAGGCAAAAAACTGTGGACTGCCAATGGAGCCGGTGATCCTATCATCCTTTACGAAGCAAGCGACGAAGGCGCAGAGGCCAATTTTGTTGCCGGAGAGATTCTGTCCCGTTCCAAAGGTAAACATTTTAACGATAATGCAATCCTTTACAGAACCAATGCCCAATCCAATGCGTTGGAATTTGCTTTTAAACGCAATGGCATTCCGTACCGTGTTATTGGCGGCATGCGCTTCTTTGACCGCGCAGAAATCAAGGATATGCTGTCATATATGTGCGTCATCAATAACCGTGCAGACGATCTGCGGCTGTTGCGGATCGTGAATAATCCTCCCCGTGGCATTGGCGGAAAAACGCTGGAGACTGCCCAGCGGCTGGCTGTTGCGGAAGGAAAAGGTCTGTACCCCATTTTGCTGGACCCGTATTCTTACGCTCCAATGGAGAAATCTGCCGGTAAGCTTAAGCAGTTTTCGGATATGATTGAAGGCCTTGCAAAGCTTTTGGAAACCGATATCAGTCTGCCTGATTTTTATGAAGAATTGATGATTCGAACCGGCTATATTGATATGCTCCAAAGCAAGCCGACGGAGGAAAATAAGACAAGACTGGAAAATATTCGTGAATTAAAATCCAGCATTATCGCTTATGTTGCCAATGCAGAAACGCCTACTTTGGCAGGATTCCTGGAGGAAATTGCCCTCTACACTGACTTGGAAACCTATTCCGAGGGGGAAGAGGCTGTCGTAATGATGACAATGCACTCGGCAAAGGGTTTGGAATTCAATAATGTTTTCCTTGTAGGCTTTGAAGAAGGCTTATTCCCCGGTATGCGCTCCATTGGTGATGCCGAGGAGATGGAGGAAGAACGCAGACTTTGTTATGTAGCAATTACCCGTGCAAAGAAGAACCTTTACATTTCCTATGCGCGCCAGAGAATGCTCTATGGCAGAACAAATGCATCTATGCAGTCCAGATTCTTAAAGGAAATCCCAGAAAATCTGGTGATCCGTAAGGGCGGATATTATCGAAGCAGCGCGCCTGTGCGACCCGTTGCCACGACATATTCACCTGCACCGGTGCAAAGGGCTATGCCTGTATATACTCCGCCGAAGGCGACAGCGCCGATGCTGGAACTTAACAAAGGCGATATGGTGCAGCATAAGGCGTTCGGAAAAGGTATGGTGCTGTCTGTGTTAAAAATGGGCGGCGATGCTATGCTTGAGATTGCCTTTGATCAGGTTGGTACTAAGAAGCTCATGGCTAAAACCGCATCGTCCTTTATGCGTAAATTGTGATATAATTTTCAACCGGGCATAAAATTCCCAGAGGGGGGATTTTATGCGCCGCGGATTATACCGTTTTTTTCAGTGGATCATAATTGGCCTGATAATATCGATTGCCCTGTTTTTGTTTTTCCGATACAAATACCGCGGTGTGATCAGTGGTCTTGCAGAGACCCAAGTTCGCAATGCCACCTCTGATCTGATTAACGATGCAATTGACAAACAAATCGAAAGTGCCAATATTCAGTATGACCGTATCGTATATTTTGAGAAGGACCTGAACGGCCGAATCACTGCTCTGAAAACCAATATGAGTGAGGTAAACCGTCTGAAGACGGATATACTCAATATAATTAATGACGAAATTTTGGCCCTGGACACATCGGATTTAGGAATTCCCATTGGCAGTTTGATTTTGCCGGAATTCATTTCCGGAAGAGGACCGGAGATTCCGGTGCGGATACTATCTATTCGAAATTCGGATGCGTCCTTTACGAGCAGTTTTTCAGAAGCTGGAATCAACCAAACACTTCAGCAGCTGAATATGAATGTCAGTGTGGATGTGGCTGTTTTGGTACTGGGTCAAACAAACTATTTTACAGTTTCCAGTCAGGTGGTTGTGGCTGAAACGATCATTGTCGGTCAAGTTCCCGACACATTTTTACAAACCGGAGGGTATTATGCAAGCAAAAGAGAGAATAGCCCAGCTGACACAAATCCTCAATGACGCAAATTATCAATACTATGTGTTGGATAATCCTACTATGCCGGACTTTGAATATGACCATTTGCTCCGGGAGCTGGAAGACCTGGAAAAGGAAAACCCGGAACTGGCGGCGGCAGATTCTCCCACCCAACGGGTTGGCGGTACTGCCTTAAGCAAGTTTGAGAAGTTTACCCACACAGTTCCTTTGATGAGCTTGCAAGACGTCTTCTCCCTGGAAGAATTGGAAGATTTCCTACAGAAGGTGTTGTCCGGATATCCGGAGGCCGAATTCACTGTTGAACCTAAAATTGATGGTTTATCTGTTGCACTGGAATATGAAGACGGCAAATTTGTCCGTGGTGCGACCCGTGGTGACGGTGTCATTGGCGAGGATGTTACTGAAAATCTGAAGACGATTCGCTCTATTCCAATGACGATTCCGGACGCGCCGTCCAGGCTGATTGTCCGCGGTGAGGTATATATTCCTAAAAAGAATTTTGAAAAACTCAACGCAAGACAGGAAGAAGAGGGGAAGCCCTTGTTTGCAAATCCCAGAAATGCCGCTGCAGGCTCACTGCGCCAGCTGGATCCAAAGATTGCTGCAAAGCGCGGATTGGATATTCTGATTTTTAATGTTCAGCTTGCAGAGGGTGTAGACTTTACAAGCCATGCCCAATCTCTGGAATATTTGCGTCAGCGCCAATTCAAGGTGATTGACTGCAAAACCTTCACGGATATCGATTCCATAAAGAATTATGTTTTGTCCATCAACGAAAACCGCGAGCAACTGGATTGTGATATTGACGGTGCAGTTATTAAAGTCAACGATTTGATGCTGCGTATGAAGCTTGGTCAGACAGCAAAGTTCCCGAAGTGGGCAGTTGCCTATAAATATCCTCCTGAAATCAAATCAACGGTTGTTGAGGATATTGTGGTGCAGGTTGGCCGCACCGGTGTCTTGACACCGAAGGCGGTGGTTGCTCCGGTTAGATTGGCCGGTACAACCGTTACAAATGCTACGCTGCATAACCAGGACTTCATTACCCAACGGGATATTCGTGTTGGTGACACTGTTCGTATTCGCAAGGCAGGTGAGATTATTCCGGAGATACTGGATGTTGATTTCAGTAAGCGGCCGGATGGCACCGTAGCGTACCGTCTGCCATCTGTGTGCCCGGTATGCGGTGCACCTACGGAAAAGGATGAAGATGGCGCTTTTCTGCGTTGTACCGGTGCGGAATGTCCCGCACAGCTTTCCCGTAATATTGCTCACTTTGTCAGCAGAGATGCTATGGATATTGATGGCCTGGGCAGCTCGATCGTAGATGCCTTAATTGAAAAGGAATTTATCAAATCCCCGGCAGATATTTACTATTTGACCCTGGACCAAATCAAAAGCTTGTGGCAAAAGGGCGACACTGCCGCAAAAAAGCTTTTGACAGCTATCGAAAACAGCAAGCAACAGGATGTTAGCCGCTTGATTTATGCCCTGGGCATTCGACAAGTCGGTGCAAAGACGGGAAAAGTTTTGGCTGCTGAATTTGGCTATTTGGATGCTTTGGCATCTGCCGATATTGAACAGCTGCAACAAGTTTCGGATATTGGTGAAGTGACAGCTATATCCATCCACCGGTGGTTTGCCCAGCCGCAATCTCAAAGTTTGATTGAAAAGCTGCGAAATGCCGGTGTGAACTTTGACAGCAAGCGTGTAATCACGGATAACAGATTTGCAGGTAAGACCTTTGTGCTGACCGGTGCATTAAGTAAATTTACCCGGGAGGAAGCTTCTGAAAAGATTGAGCTTCTGGGTGGCAAGGTTTCCGGCTCTGTTTCCAAGAAAACAAGTTTTGTGATTGTTGGTGAAAATGCAGGATCCAAGGAACGCAAGGCATTGGAACTGGGAATTCCGATTTTATCAGAAGATGCTTTTCTGGATCTAATTAAAGAATGATAAAAACGCTCTTGACAACAGTCAAGAGCGTTTTTATTACAAGGAATAATCCTCGTTATCATATTTTGAAAAATCGGATGCTTTGGGTTTGGCAGGAACGCGTTTGCAGGGGTCATAGATGAATTTACGGCAGGCTTTTTCTATTGGTCTGACACCGCGCTTAATACAAAGTACTTCGTCGTCATTTAATTTTGTCGCATTCATGCAGTAACTGCAGGAACGTGGCATTTTTTTACGAAACAACATATATGACCCCTCGTTTGTCTGATTTTTCTTTATTATACAACACTCAAACCGGAATTGCTACTACTTTTTTCGAACGATACAGTAACGCGATTCCAATGAAAAGGAGTGCCAACAATGCAAAGAGATAAGGCATCTGAACCGTATAAATGTCCCCATCATTAAATAGTAAATGTTGTATGATCAGTGACAACAAAATGCTGAATATACACTGCAATACTTTTCCTGGGAAATACATCCCGGTTCCAAGGTTTTTTGTGACCGACACTGTTTGCATTGCTACACACAAACCGCCAAATCCAAGAAATGCTGCACACAAGACGAATCTGGCGCCAGGACTTGTCAAATTATTTAGACATATACAACCATTGGATAGTTCTAAAATGCCGATTAGCGTCGCTTGAGCGCCCGGAGGCAGCAGCCAAAGGAGCCAATGGCGGAGAAAGGCGATCAGTATCCGAAAAACAGTTACCCAACCGCAAATAAGCCCCATTGTTTTCACCCCGTTGCTTACCGCATCCGGTAGAGAAATATCCGGTTTGTTGGATGTATTACAGCTACCGATATTATGCTTTGGTAATATAATTGCAACCAAAAGGCTACTAACGATATGGATACACCAGAGCGCCCAAAGCGGTGCCTTTGTTGAGAAAAGAGTACTTGCCATGCCGAATATAAACGCAGGTCCTGCGTTGCTGCAAAATCCCAACATTCGCCTGGCATCTGCAATTTGCAAGCCTCCATCTTTGTATGCCTGCGCAATACTCCTTGCACCTACCGGATAACCTCCAACAAATCCAAGTAAATATATGGATTCCGCGCCATTGGGAATACCGCACAGTCGGTTAATCGGTTTTAGAAAGGGAATATGGATACCTGAAAATGAACGGTATATCAAATTCGATAGGACAAGAAATGGGAATAAAGATGGGATAACCACTCTTATAGATAGTTCGATGCCCTCTGAGGCACCGATCAGCGCAGTTTTCGTGTCCAATATAATCATAAGCAGACATAAAGACATACCGATACCTATCCATAATTGCCCCTTATTCTTCATTGTATATCACCTCCTTGAAATCTATGTGCCAATCGGAAAGAACATCACTGCTTGATCATAGAATAATATAAAGGAGGCTATGTAATGAGCAGAAAGGACAGCTTTTTTGATAAAATTATGTTTCACACTGAATTACCGTCAGAAACCCTCCCGGGAATGCCAATAGTTGAATTGTTGGGATCTCACCGGATTCTAATAGAAAACCACAAAGCAGTTACAATGTATGGATGCAATGAAATTCGCATCCGGTTTTCATATGGACAGTTATCTATTTGTGGTTCCTGTTTGGAACTGGTCAGGATGTCAAAACAACAGTTGGTAATAACAGGCCAGATCGAACGGCTTACTTTGCATAGGGGGTGAGACGGTGAATTTCTTTAATTCTATTTGTGGCACATATAAAATAAGGATCTCAAGCGCATCAATAGCGGAGGCTTTGACGGCAATTAATGTAGCCCAGATCCATATTTTTGATGTAACATTTGTGGATGAACTCACTGTTACCGGTACGATATTAGCGTATACATATAGACGTTTATCTGCATTGCTTGTCAAACGTGGAGATTCTCTGAAAATAGTCGGAAGGGAAGGGCTGTTTTGGACGCTGTTATCCCTGAGAAGAAGACCAATTTTACTTCTGGGGATTTCTTTATTTACAATGTTAGCCCTATATTTGCCGACGCGAGTGCTGTTTGTTCGCGTAGAAGGCAATAAAGCTGTTCCAACCAATGCAATTATTGAAAAAGCAGAGTTTTGTGGAATCAAATTTGGTGTATCCAGACGAAATGTGCGTAGTGAAAAGGTAAAAAACGCACTGTTAGCCGCAATGCCGGAATTGAAATGGGCCGGGGTCAATACCTATGGTTGTGTTGCAGTGATTTCAGTTCGCGAACGAAGCACTGATGAGCAAAAAATGCATCATAGTGGTGTTGCAAGTATTATAGCGAAAACCGATGGAGTCATAACAGAATTGACCGTGATTCGGGGCACACCCCTTTGTAAGGAGGGACAGGCGGTCAAAAAGGGGCAAGTTTTGGTTTCCGGTTATACAGATTGCGGTCTTATGGTAAAAGCAGAGGCAGCAGATGCAGAGATATTTGCGAAAACCCGGCATGATTTGTGTATTGTAACACCGGTAAAATATCAAAAAGCAGCAGCTATTACGCCTGCAGGTAGAAATTATTATCTAAAAATTGGAAAAAAACTAATAAATTTTTCGAAAGATAGTGGAATTTCAAGTGCAACATGTGTTAAAATGTATAAGGAAAATTATTTGCAGTTACCCGGCAGTTTTCGTCTGCCAATTGCATTGGTAACTGAAGAACTGTATTCGCGGACACTTGTAACAGATACGGAAGATGACTTTGGTTGGCTGACGGATTATTCCGGTATTTATCTTAAAAATCAAATGATTTCCGGAAATATTCTGCAATCTGATTTTGATGGGCGCAGTACAAACGAAAAATATACTTTAACAGCAAACTTTGCTTGTCTGGAACTGATTGGGCAAATGCGTTATGAGGAGATTTTAGAGGGTAATGGAAAAAGAAATTGAAAGAATTGTAAATGCCGAACGGGTTGAGGATCTAATTTCTGTATTTGGTTCTTTTGATGAGAACATTCGTCGCATTGAAGATGCCTTGGATGTCAAGATCATCAATCGTGGAAATGATCTGAAGATCACCGGCGCAGCAGAGCAGGTGGAGAATGCAGTTCGCACATTGGAAGGCCTGCTTTCGTTGGCATCAAAAGGTGAGGTTATCGATGAACAACGGGTTCGATACCTGATCACATTGGCAAAAGAAGGAAACGACTCTCAAATTGCAAAGATGGTCAAGGATGTCGTCTGTATCACAGCAAAAGGAAAACCTATTAAGGCAAAAACTGTCGGCCAGCAGAACTATATCAAAGCAATCGAAAAGAACACGGTTACCATTGGCGTTGGCCCGGCCGGTACCGGCAAAACATATCTTGCTGTTGCTGCGGCTGTTGCGGCCTTCCGGGAGCGAACAGTGAATCGAATTATCTTAACCCGTCCGGCCGTGGAAGCAGGTGAGCGGTTAGGATTTTTGCCGGGAGACCTGCAAAACAAGGTCGACCCGTACCTGCGTCCTCTTTATGATGCCTTATACGATATGCTGGGCGCAGAAACCTTCCAAAAGTATCAGGAGCGCGGCTCTATTGAGGTTGCGCCGCTTGCTTATATGCGTGGAAGAACACTGGATGATAGCTTTATTATTCTGGACGAGGCCCAGAACACCACCAAAGAGCAGATGAAAATGTTTTTGACACGACTTGGTTTTGGCTCAAAGGTGGTCATTACCGGTGATATCACGCAGATCGACCTTCCCAGTGATAAGGTGTCCGGTTTGAAGGACGCGTTGCGTGTTTTGGAAGATGTAAAGGACATTGGAATTTGCAAGCTTTCTTCTGCAGATGTTGTCCGTCATGCGCTTGTTCAGGAAATCATTAACGCTTATGAACGGTATGATAAAAAGCAGGAGAGCAAAAAATTGCAAGCTGAAAAACAACAAAGGAAGAAATGAAATGAATAACACTAAAATTCACATCACCTTCGATTCTGCCGGTCTGGGCAAATTCTTTGTACAACCGATCATTCGGAAGTGTATTGAAGCTACATTGACAATGGAGGGGATTGATGCTCCTTGTGAGATCAATGTTTTGGTTACAAATGATCGTGGTATTCGTGCCATCAATCTCGCCAGTCGCAATATCGATAAAGCAACCGATGTGTTGAGCTTTCCTATGTTTCAGTTGCAGCCCGGTACACCGCCGGATGATTGGGAGCAATATTTAGATCCGGAAACCGGACTGTGCCCTTTGGGCGATATGGCGCTGTCGCTGGAGCGTGCTGCAGCGCAAGCAAAAGACTTTGGTCACAGTCTTAGACGCGAGATTGGCTACTTAACGATTCATTCCATGCTGCATCTGCTTGGCTATGATCATCTGGACGAAGGGGAGCAGAAGGCGCAAATGCGTGAAAGAGAAGAAATAATCGCATCTACCATTTATGGTATGCAGCGTTGACGCAAAATGCAAAGGAGTATACCTATGACAACAAAAACAGCAATGATCACAATTGCGGGCAGACCCAATGTGGGAAAGTCGACACTCACCAATTACCTGGTTGGAGAGAAGATCGCAATTGTGTCCAACAAGCCTCAGACGACCCGTAACCGCATTTGTGGTATTGTTACAAAAGAAGACACCCAATTTGTTTTTGTGGACACACCGGGCTTCCACAAGCCCAGAACAAAGCTGGGCGACTATATGGTGAATGTAACCAAGAGTTCTATCGCAGATGTGGATTTAACCATTATGGTCGTTGAGCCGATTGCGTCTATTGGCCCTCAGGAACAAGGCTTGATTGAGCAGTTGCATGCCAGAAAATGCCCGGCTATTTTGGCGATTAATAAAATAGATACAGTTGAAAAAGACACACTTCTGGAAGTGATTGCAGCATATTCCCAAGCAGCTTCTTTCGCGGCTATTATTCCTATTTCAGCGAAGACCGGCGACGGTGTTGAAGCACTGCTGAATGAGTGTAAAAAATATGCTGTTGAAAGTCCGTTTTTGTTCCCGGAGGACTCCACCACAGACCAGCCAGAGCGGCAGGTTATGGCAGAGATCATACGGGAGAAGATCCTGTGGTGTTTAGACCGGGAAATTCCCCACGGCACAGCCGTTGAGATTACAAAATTCTCCGAGCGTGATAGTGGAATTATTGATATTGATGCCACCATTTATTGTGAGAAGGCCAGCCATAAGGGCATCATTATTGGTAAGCACGGGGATATGCTCAAGAAAATTTCCTCAATGGCTCGGGCTGATTGTGAGAAATTTATGGGAACAAAAGTGTTTTTGACCACATGGGTAAAATATAAGGAAAACTGGCGCGATAATGACTTCCTTATCAAAAACTTCGGTTACAGAGAATAATTACCATGTGTATCTGTCCCAATTTCGGCAAATCCTATTGCCGGAGGGATGAAAATGGATTGTCACATATTTTGGCAGTTGTTTTTAGATACCGGCGCACCGGAAATGTATATGCTTTATAATTCGCTACGAAAGAAGGAAAACGGGGATGTATCTGACGATTCGGGCTTTGGTGCTGCGAATAACACCATACAATGATACAGATGCATTGCTTACGGTGCTATCGCAGGACCAGGGGAAGCTAACAATTAAAGCCAGGGGATTACGGAGAAAAAACAGCCCCCTTGCTGCGCCCTGTCAACTGCTTTCCTTTGCTGAATTTGTACTCTTTGAAAACCGTGGTTACTACACAATTAATGAGGCCAGCAGTATTGAATTGTTCCACAATTTGCGGAAAGACCTGCAAAAGCTTTCCCTGGGTACATATTTTGCGCAGGTTGCCGATGTGATCTGCCAGGAGGACTTTCCGAATCCGGAGCTGCTTTCGCTTGTACTGAACTGTCTGCATGCGCTTTCTAAACTGGATATACCGGAACTGCAGATTAAGGCTGTATTTGAACTACGCAGTGCTTGTCTGGCAGGCTACACACCGGATTTATACGGATGCAATTGCTGCGGAAATGAAACTCCGGACCGTTTTGACTTATCCGGTGGTCATTTGGAATGCGCTGAATGCAGGCCTCCTTTGTCTGATGGTATTCGAATGCCGATTGTACCGGGTGTCTTAGATGCAATGCGATATATTTGCACATGTGACAGTAAGAAACTGTTCTCTTTTCACCTGAATGATAATACCTGCAAATTACTTTCACAAGTGACTGAAAGTTACTTATCTACCCAATTGGAAAGAGGCTTCTCAACTCTGGATTTTTATAAATCCTTATTTATATCATTACAAAGCAAATCGGGAGAAATCAATGTCTGATTTATACATGAAGTCAATTCAAAGGCTGGAACTTTCCGGAGTCTTGTCCATGCTGGCAGACTGTGCGGGAAGCGCAGAAGGAAAAGCAGCTTGTCTGCGTTTAGAGCCGGTGTCTGATCTTGAGACCGTAGTTGCGCTTCTTGAGGAAACCACTGCCGCATCTGATCTTTCTACAAAGAAGGGTTACCCGTCTTTTGCAGGTGTCAGCGATGTAACAGCGTCGTTGGAGCGCGCACAGATGGGCGGCACATTACAGTTGAAAGAACTCCTCACCGTTGCCGGTATTTTGCGCTGTGCGAGAAATGCAAAGGCCTACACCGAGGCTGACGAAGAAAAGACAGTACTCAGCCCGCTGTTCCAGCTGCTTACACCCAATAAATATCTGGAAGAAAAAATCTTTGATGCGATCTTATCTGAAGAAGAAATTGCGGATACAGCCAGTGCAGAATTGGCAGATATTCGTCGCCATATGCGTGTGCAAAGTGCGAAAATTCGCGATAGTTTGCAGAAGATTATCTCTTCGACCACCTATTCTAAATATCTCCAGGAACCAATCATTACAATCCGCCAGGGCCGTTATGTCGTGCCGGTGAAAAGCGAATGCAAAAATGATATTCCCGGACTTGTGCACGATGTATCTGCAACCGGATCCACTTTCTTTATTGAACCTATGTCTGCAGTCAGTGCAAACAATGCACTTCGCGAGCTGGAACTGCAGGAAACAAAGGAAATTGAACGAATCCTGGCGCAATTCTCCGCCGATATTGCGGCACACAAAGAAGAAATTTCGCAAAATATGCAGATACTTATCCGCCTGGATGTGATTTTTGCAAAAGCGCGTCTGGGTTATAAGATGAAGGCCTGGGCGCCGGATGTAAACGACTCGGGCAGAGTTGAACTGCGCAATGCACGCCATCCGCTGATTGACCCAAAAACTGTTGTCCCCACATCATTGCGTCTGGGAACAGATTTTGATTCTATGATCATTACCGGCCCCAATACCGGCGGTAAAACAGTAACACTGAAAACCATTGGACTTTTGACCTTAATGGCGGAGTGCGGTCTGCATATTCCGGCAGGAGAGGGTAGTTGCATTTCTACCTTTGACTATATTTTAGCAGATATCGGTGACGAGCAATCCATCGCCCAAAGTCTTTCTACATTCTCCGGTCATATGCGGACAATTGTAGAGATTATCGGTCAATGCGACAGCAGAACATTGGTGCTTTTTGACGAGCTTGGTGCCGGTACAGATCCGGCTGAAGGCGCAGCGTTGGCCATTGCTCTGATTGAATTTTGCAGAAAGATGGGAAGCAGCGTTGTTGCCACGACACATTATGCAGAATTAAAGCTTTATGCTATGCGGACGAAAGGCGTTATCAACGCATCTTGTGAATTCAACGTTGATACTCTGCAGCCAACATATAAACTTCTGATTGGTGTTCCCGGAAAATCCAATGCATTTGCCATTTCCAGAAAACTTGGTCTTTCTGAAGAAATTATTAAAGAAGCGACAGATCTTGTTGGCCAAAGCGATAAGGACTTTGAAGATGTGTTGTCTCAATTGGAGCAACAGCGGCAGCAAATGGAATCGGCCAGAATAGAAGCAGAACAGCTGCGCCTGGAAACGGATAAGATTAAAAGACAAAGCGAAGAATACACAAAACAGTTAGCCGCAGAAAAAGAAAGAGCGTTAACGAAGGCAAGGTTGGAAGCACAACGCATTATCGAGGATGCTCGATATGCTGCCAATATTGCAACAGAAGAGATTAAGGCGCTTAAAAAGCAGCTGTCTGAAAATGCCAATCTTGACGGTATTAACCAGCGTCAAGCACAATTGCGTCGAGGACTTAATGAGGCGGAAGAGAAAATTCATACCGGCGAAAAGGTTATAGAACGCGCGAAGCCTTCTCGAGAAATTCGCATAGGTGACACCGTTGAACTTCTAAAGCTTGGCACAAAGGCCAATGTAATTGCTATTAATAAAGACGGCACACTGCAATTACAGGCCGGTGTACTCAAGCTCAATGCGAAGAAGGAAGATGTATATCTTTTGGAGCAGGAAAATGCCTTTAAACCGAAGACCCGGCCTGCCCATTCCGGTCGGGAAATGAAAATGGCTCCAATGGTGTCTGAAGTGGATTTGCGCGGTATGGACAGTATTGAAGCAATCTGTGTGCTGGAGCGTTATTTGGATGAAGCGATGCGGGCCAATATTCCGTCAGTACGCATCATCCACGGTAAGGGTACCGGTGTTTTGCGGAATGCGGTGCATCAATCCTTGCGGCTGAACAAGTTCGTTAAGAAATTCCGGCTCGGTGTTTACGGGGAAGGCGAGGACGGCGTTACGATCGCGGAGTTTGTCTGAATTTTAAAAGTTGACTATTTACTGGTATTTTACCGATATATGTTGACTTTTTAAAAAGATTTGGTATCATATACACGGATGCTACAGTTGTGCTATAGGCACATAAAGGAGATGTTTTGATATGTTCAGTAAAGAAACGATCGTTCGATGCGAGTCCGGCTTGCATAATCGACAGGCTACATTCTTTGTTCAGAAAGCCAATGAGTTTTCCTGCAATATTTGGTTAGAGTCCGGCAATCGCAGAATGAACGCAAAGAGTTTGCTGGGCATCATGTCTTTTGGGTTGGTAACCGGCGCAGAAGTTACTTTGTCTGCTGAAGGTGAAGGCGCAGAAGCTGCCGTAAATGCACTGGATGAACTCCTGCAGCGGGATGTTTACTGATCTCTAATCTCAATCGCCTCAGTGTCAGATTTTTCTGCATTGAGGCGTTTTTTAAGGAGTAAAATATGGTTCTTGAGGAACTGAAACAGAAAGCATTATCTTTACCGCTTTCTCCCGGTGTATACCTGATGAAGGATAAGGATGATGTTGTAATATATGTTGGCAAGGCCAAGAAACTGAAAAACAGAGTAACACAATACTTTCAGGATACAGCCGGCCATAGCTTTAAGACCAGAACAATGGTCAGTAAAATCGATCATTTTGATGTGATTGTTGCCGCATCTGAGTTTGAAGCGCTTGTGCTGGAGTGCTCTCTTATTAAGCGTCATCTGCCGAAGTATAACATTTTATTAAAAGACGGAAAAGGATATCCCTATCTGCGCTTGAACATGAAAGAGGAATATCCCACCCTGACTATGGTCAATAAGCTTTCCGAGGATGGCGCGACATATTACGGACCGTTCGGTAGTCGCAGTATCACCGGTGAAATTTTGGAATCCATCCGAATTGCACTGAAGCTTCCCAACTGCGGTAAAAAGTTTCCTCGGGATATCGGAAAAGAAAGACCATGTCTGAATTACCATATGGGGCAATGTGACGGTTGGTGCCAGAGTAAAACCTCCCACGAGGATTATTGTGAACGGATCGAACAGGTACGCCAGCTTTTAAGCGGCAATTATAAATCTGTTAGCAGCGAAATTCGCAATCAAATGCTGGCAGCCTCGGAAGCTCTGAATTTTGAACTGGCGGCAAGTCTTCGTGATCGTCTTCTTGCCGTGGAGTCTTTGGGGAAAAAACAACTGGTTACTGCAGGCGCATCAGCCGATATGGATGTGATCGGCTATTCCCAGACCGAGTCCAAAGGCTGCTTCACTGTGCTGCATTTTAGTAATGGCAATCTGATTGACAAGGAGTTTGAAATCATTGCCGTTCCTGAAGATAAAGAATCTGCAGTTTCCTCTTTGATGAAACAATATTATCTCAACAGGGGAGTGGCACCCAAAGTTATCTTGCTGCCGTTTGCTGTTGAAGATAGTGCGCTGTTTTCGGAGCTATTGAACCAGCAATTTGGTAAAAAGATCACAATCAAGGTACCACAACGGGGAGAGAACTTATCATTAGTTTCTTTGGCCAACAAAAATGCTATGGAAGAGGCTGCCCGTGTAACAGAGCGGGATGCGCATACTAACGCAGCGCTGACAAAATTAGAAAATATGTTGGGCACCGCTCCGATCAGAAGAATCGAATCATTCGATATCTCCAATTTATCCGGTACAGATATTGTCGGTAGTATGGTTGTGTTTCAAGATGGCAAACCACGACGCAGTGCATATAAGCGTTTTAAGCTGAAAGAACTGGACGGTCAGGATGATTATGCATCTATGATGCAAGTACTGCGCAGACGTTTCGAGCATCTGACGGATGGTGATCCGGGATTTCAGCCTGCGCCGGATTTACTGCTGATCGATGGTGGTATGAATCACGCGAAAATTGCTGTCAATGTTGTTAATGCGCATAATTTGGCTATACCTGTTTTCGGAATGGTTAAAGATGACCGCCATCGCACCAGAGCGTTAATTACAGAAAATGGAGAGGAAATCAGAATCGATAATTTCCCCAGTGTGTTTTCGTTTATTGGAACTATCCAGGAGGAAACACATAGATTTGCCATTTCTTATCACAGAAAACTCCGCAGTAAACGCCTTAGATATTCGCAACTGGATACGATTCCGGGAATTGGTCCAAAAAGAAAACAGGAATTATTGAGGATTTTTAAATCACTGACCGCAATTCGCGCCGCCACATTGACAGAACTGGAACAGTATCTCCCAAAGGATGCTGCTTATGCGGTTTATTCTTATTATCATAAAAACAGCGAGGAGTAGGTATTTGTATGCGTGTTATTTCAGGAAAAGCCCGTGGGACAGTTCTGCGTACGCCTGAGGGAATGAAAACAAGACCTACTGCGGATCGGGTGAAAGAAGCGCTCTTTAGCATTATTCAGTTCGATTTGCCCTGTGCCAGAGTTTTGGATTTGTTTGGTGGCACCGGCCAGCTTGGTATTGAAGCACTCAGCCGCGGTGCATCCTTTGCTCAGTTCGTGGATATCCGAGAAGATGCCTGTCGCCTGATTCATGAGAATTTAAAAAGAACAGGATTTTCAAGCCAAGCCCGTGTTGCAAAATGTGATTACGCAAATTACCTGGCGAATTGTAAGGATAAGTACGATATTATCCTCCTGGACCCACCATATATTGAAGTTTTTTTAGAAAATTCGCTAAAAATGATAACAGAAATTGACATTTTGCAATCTGGTGGTATAATAGTTACGGAGCGACCTTGGGAAAAGGAACTACCTTATGTTTTTCCTGGGTTCACTCGGTCAAAAGACTATAAATACGGAAAGACTGTGCTCACACTTTACCGCAAAGATTGAGCACCAGAGGATAGTATGAAAATTGCTATTTATCCCGGTAGCTTTGACCCAATCACCAGTGGCCATTTGAATATCATCCAACGCGCTGCAAACATCTTTGATAAGCTGATTGTATGTGTTATGGTCAATTCAACCAAACAGCCAATGTTCTCCAGAGAAGAACGCGTTCATATGATTAAGAGCGTTGTTGGTAACATTCCAAATGTTGAAGTAGATTCTTCAGATGAGCTTCTCGCGGAATATGCCCGTCGAAAGGGAAGCTGTGTGATTGTTAAAGGTCTTCGCGCCGGTTCAGACTTTGAAAACGAATTTCAAATGTCTTTGATCAATCATAAGATCAATCCCGATTTAGATACAATGTTCCTTACAGCTGAACATCAATATATGTATCTTAGTTCCAGCACGGTAAAAGAGTTGGGCGGTTATGATGTTGACCTTTCTGATTTCTTACCGGAACAGATAATCCCAGAATTTAAGCAGCGAATTGCTGTTACACGTCAAGGAGGAAAAAGATAATGAACGAACAGAACATCGAAGATATCATTTCCGCGCTGTATGATATGGTGCAGGATGCCAGAGCACTGCCTTTGGGCGCAGATAAGTGCATTCTCGAGCGTGACAAGGTCCTTGATATGCTCGACGAGATCATTGCACAGCTGCCCGTTGAATTGAAGCAGGCTCGCACAATTGTGGAATCCCGCAATGAATTGATTGGCCAGGCTCGCCGTGAGGCAGAAGGCCTGATCCGCCAGGCACAGGAAAAGGCTGACCAGATGGTTTCTGAAGAAGCCATTTACCAGGAAGCAAAGCGTCAGTGCCATGAGATGGTTATGAACACCCATGCTCGTATGGCTGAGCTTCGCAAGGTTAGCAACGATTATATGGACGATGCTCTGCGTCGTACTGAGGAAGCAATCGCTCTGTCTCTTGAGGACGTTCGCGACACTCGTACATAGTTTATGGCACTGGTTGAAAACCAGGAGAAGAAGGCTAACGCTGCCGCAGAGGAAGCTGACGAAGCTTAAATAGAAAAACAGCTCAAATTTATTTTTTGAGCTGTTTTTTTGAAATTTTTTGGAGGTGCTCCTTTGGACTATTTAGAACGCTATGCACAATGGTGCAACATTGAGGATGTCAAAGAAGAATTACTCTCTATAAAGAACGATTCGGAAGAAATCAAGAGCCGTTTTGGCGCAGAATTAGAGTTTGGTACTGCCGGTATGCGCGGAATCATGGGTGCCGGCAGCAATCGTTTAAATCGCTATACCGTCCGCAGAGCTGCCCAGGGTATGGCCGCGTGGTTGTCGTCTACCGATTTACCGCAAAAAGCAGCAATCGGCTATGACTCCAGACACAATTCACAGCTTTTTGCCGAGGTTTGTGCTGTAGCATTTGCCGAAAAGGGTATTAAAGTATATCTTTATGACCGCCTGGCGCCTACACCGATGCTTTCTTATGCAGTTCGCGCTTTGGGATGTGGTTGCGGTATTGTGATTTCTGCCAGCCATAACGCCGGTGCTTATAACGGCGTCAAATGTTACGGACCGGATGGTTGCCAGATGACAGATGAGCCGGCTGCGATCGTTACGAAAGAGATTTCTCAAATTCCGTACTTTATCCCGGAAAGCAAAAGCTTTGCTGCATTTATGCAGACTGGTACGATCGCCTACATTGACCAGTGCGTATGGGAAGAGTACTATAAGCAGGTACTTTCTGAAGCCGTCCAGCCTGATATCATCAAGAAGGCTGACTTGAATATCGTGTACACACCTTTGTGCGGTACCGGCAATGAACCCGTCAGGGAAGTGCTGGGTCGTTTAGGCACAAAGATTACCGTTGTCAGCTGCCAGGAGCAGCCTGACGGCGACTTTAAAACTTGCGAGTATCCTAACCCTGAAACAGATGCAGCCCTGCTGGAAAGCTACAAGGTTGCTGACAGCAACCCCTGCGATGTGATTTTGGGCACAGACCCGGATTGTGATCGCGTTGCCATTGCAGTTCCCAATGGAAACGGTTACCAGAAGCTCAGCGGAAACGAGTTGGGATGTCTGTTAATGGACTATATTCTTCGTCAGCGCACCCAACAGCATAACATCCCCGATGATGCAATTGTAGTTCGCAGTATAGTTTCTTCTCCGCTGGCGGACAGAATTGCTGAACATTACGGTGTTACTATGCGCGCTGTCCTTACCGGCTTTAAATACATCGGCGGTGAGATTTTAGCACTTGAAGAGCAGGGGAAAGAGGACCGTTTTATTTTCGGTTTTGAAGAAAGCTGCGGCTATTTGAAAGGAACATACGCCAGAGACAAAGATGCTGTAATTGCTTCTGTTTTGATTTGCGAACTGGCCGCCGCATTGAAGCTGGAGGGAAAAACCATTCTGGATGCTCTGCAGGAAATTTATGATCGCTTCGGTCAATATCTGGCCTATGTACAAAGCGTGGAGCTGACTGGTTCTGATGCAATGGAAAAAGCGGCCAAGATGATGGCAGATCTCCGCCGGGATGTTCCGCTTACTATTGGCGGTGCTAAAGTTACCGCAGTTCGCGACTACAAAATAAGCGTCGCAACCAATCTGGAAACAGGGGAGAGCAGTACGATTGAACTTCCCAAATCCAATGTTCTGGAGTTCCTGCTCGGAAACAGCGGCAGCGTGATTGTCCGGCCTTCCGGAACAGAGCCAAAGGTGAAATTTTATTACACTGCTGTTGCGGAAAGTAAGGAAGAGGCTTCTCAGCTGCTGGATAGAATGATCAAACAAATGTCAGTATAAACCCAAAATTCCCAGGACGGTTTGTTCCGTCCTGGGAATTTTTCTGTCTGCCGCCGAATAGCATTTAATGAAAGGTGGGCTTAGTAAATGAAGAAGAAATTATCAGCAAATATGTCAATGATAACGGCGGTAACATTAGGAATCTCTTGCAGCATTGTTGTAAGTGTTTTGCTTTTGCTTTTGGGCACAGCAATGATCAATATGGGAAATGCTCAAATTTCAATAAGCAACTATATTATGCTACCAATTCAAGGTTTGTCGGTGCTGGCAGGCTGTGCACTGTCCGGAATCCTTGCAGGGGAGAGAAGTGTATTTGCGTGTTTACTGACAGCGGGGTGTTATTTGACGATTCTGATTTTGACAGCATTACTGTTTATGGATGGTCTGCACGGCAAGGTATTATTAAGTATTGCAGCAATAGCCTGCGGCTGTCTGGCAGAAATTCTGATTTTGACTATGAAAAAAGGCAGAAGAAAGAAGAGAACAAAAAGTCGCTTTCGTTAAAATGACCAAAATTACGCAATGGGTAAATGTTATTTACTCATTGGCGCCAAAATGAAAGAATGCCTGCAAATCTATATGTTGTAACGCTTTCGCTGACCATTCCCTAGATGTTGTTATTTGTATATTTATGCATAGTATGCATTTTTCAGTTGACATAATTTTGTTGACATAACAATGGTCATAATTCACAAAAATCGTAAAAATATACAATATTTACTTGCTTTTAACATACCTTTGGTGTATAGTATTCGTGCATTATGTTTAATCTGCCTCACTATCGGCACTATGTTATGTTAGATGCTCTTTGGGTGTTTGCCGTATTCTGTTGGGAGGTTATTCATTTGTGTCCGCTTAGAATCACAAAGTGTATACAATGGAGCAAATGGCTGGTTTCTGCATTTTGGTTCGTCGGTATTGCATTGGGATATTGTCTTGCAACTATAGTTCCGGATGTGTCCATTGCGATGGTTAACCAGATATCCCGGCAAGAACCGTCAGTGGTTGGCTTGTTGTTTTCAACAGTCACACCATTATTGATAGCTTTTTTCGCTGTAAAGCTTCGCAAACGGTTTGCGTTATTGACAGTTTTGCTTATTAAGGCTTTCAGCTTTAGCTTTTGTGCCGTTTGTGTCCTCCTGGCATTCAATGATGCAGGTTGGCTCCTGTACAGATTCTATCTTTTTTCCAATTCCTGCTCCACTGTAGTTTTAACTTGGTTTTGTTTTCGTTATATTAACGGTGACCATACCGATCTGTTAAAACATTTTCTATATTGCATTTTAACTGTTTTTCTTATTTTGCTGATTGATATTATATTAGTCGCTCCATTCGTTTGGACGCTTTTTAATAATTAAGAAGAAAGGTACGCGTATTTTATGTTGGATTTAATTCAAGCCTATGAAAATTACCTGGCCAAGGTAAAACAGGCGTCTTCCAACACAATAGCATCTTACATGCGTGATATTCGCCAGTTTGCTAAATGGCTGCGAAGCGCAGAGAATGTTGATGTGATTGATGCCACACAACAGAATATCGCTAATTTCTTCGCCTATATGGAGCAGGAAGGCCGCACCGGTGCTACGATTTCCCGCTGTTTGGCCAGTTTAAAGAATTTCTATGCCTATGTTGTATCTTCCGGTTTTTTGGAGAAGACACCGATTTCCGACATACATGTTGACAGGGGAGAGAAGAAGACACCGCAAATTCTCAGCGGCCGCGAAATCGAGCTTTTACTTTCCCAACCTGCCTGCGTTGATGCTAAGGGCTATCGTGACAAGGCTATGCTGGAGGTTATGTATGCTACCGGTATCCGGGTTACGGAATTGATCGATCTGGATGTGGATGATGTAAACCTGGAACAAGGGATTATCAAGTGCACTACCTCTAAAAAATCGCGTATAATTCCTCTTTATCCTGCTGCGTTAAAAGCACTGAATGTTTATTTGCGCGATATCCGCAAAGATATGATTGAATCCCCCAATGAGAGAGCGCTCTTTGTAAACATCAGCGGTGTCCGCATGAGCCGCCAGGGCTTCTGGAAGATATTGAAGCATTATCAGGCTACTGCGCACATTGAAAAGGAGATTACGCCCCATACTCTGCGCCACAGTTTTGCAGTCCATTTGTTGGAGAACGGTGCCGATCTGAGTTCACTGCAGGAGCTTATGGGCCACAGCGATATCTCCTCAACACAGCTGTATACGCATCTGGTAAACCAAAAGATTAAATCAGTCTACGAAAAGTGCCATCCCAAAGCTTAAAACCTGACTACGTTGTTTTATGTGGTCAGGTTTTTTCTTGCTAAATAAGCAATTTAATGATATAAATGATATAGAAACTTTAGAAAAGGAGCAGAATATGAAATTAGTTAACGATTTACTGATCATTTTTACTGTTGCGATCCCGCTTATATTCATTTTGTTGGCTGTATTTCTTGGTTTTAAACGCAATATCTATCAATCTCTGGCCAAACTCGGAATGACAATTTTTGCGATATTTATCAGTGTTTTAATTGCAAAACTTGTAGCCCCGGCTATTGCGCGGCCTACTTTTATGCAACTGATGGAAATATCCAATAATGTTAGCACAGAGTTGGTAAATAGTATCGCACAGCTCCTTTCAGTGCTGATTGTGCCAATTGTTTTTGTTGTTGTATTTTCACTTGTGAGCCTCGTTTGTCTGATCCTATATATTACAATTTCTAAAAAGAAGCTAACAGACGCTGAGGTCGTAAAACTGAAAAACCGCAAGGCATCGACAACGCAGAAAAACACGGAAACAAAAGAAATCGCTGAGCAAAGCGATGCCCAGCCGGTAACAGATGAAGCGCCCACAGCTGACAATACAAAAGCGAAAAAGGCTTGGATCCGTGTGAGTTGTGTCGCATTAAGCGTATTCTCTGTGATTTTAGTGCTGTCTCATTTTTCAGTGCCTCTTAGCTATTATTCCGCATTCGCTGACGATACATTATCAACGCCATTTATTCAGGAAGAAATTGGGGATGATATTCTTCCGGTATCCAAGTTAGTGTCCAATTATCCTTCGGTACAATGCTACCGTGTTGTGTCCACACCCGCGACCTGGTGTTTTGACAGAATCACAACGCCAGGTGGGGAAGGGGACTCTGCTAAAAATACAATTAACACACTGATCCGCATTGTGGATTCCATAACAAATTTAGATACAGCACCAAAACGGGAAGATTTTTTTGCAGTATCCGCAATGATAAAGGACAGTTCTTATCTGGATTGCCTGCTTTTACAGACGGCAGAAAATCTTATTGATGCCTGGTCTCGGGGCGAGGATCTATTCGGCTTGAAACCGGATGTCCTTGGCGGTAATCTTCCGTTGAATGCATTGAAACAGAGCATAAAAAATGTGCGCAGTGCTGAGGAATTGTTTTATATTCTTGGTGATTTTATCTCATTGTCAGATATTCTTGATGGCGGTGTTACTCCGGAAGCATTGACAGAAGTTTTTGTCGATTTTCAAATTAACAGCGTAGCTTTTCTTGAGCAAATTGCTTTAGATGGCATAAAAGATCTCGATAAATTCTCCGTCGATGTTTCTGAAGATCTGGTATCCAGTGTATTTGCCAAGATTTTGGAAATTAAAGCAGATACATCTATTCCGAATGACGAAAAGAACAAAATTCTGGCTACAGAAGCGGAATCACTAAGTGTATTTATGTCCCTTATAGAGAACCCGAAAAAGGCAGATGCAACGCAAGTTGGAAGTTCGATCGCCAAATCGAAAGCTTTTTCCGATGCAATTATTTCAGCAACAAAGGGTGGTACTGTAAAGGATCCTTGTGGCTTTGGAAAAACTTTATCTACCGGTTTTGCTAAAAAAGTCAAATCAGCGATGGAGTTAGAGGGTATTTCCAAGGATTCTGAATTGTATAAATCTACTGATGCTTTCTTTGGTAAATAATAAATTAGAGAGGATATCGTAATGATATCCTCTCTAACATTTTATAGACCTGTCATCGCCGCCAAGACATCCACTTCAAAATCCTGAATATTTCGCTTCATATTAAGGCCTTCCTGGATATCCACATCAGAAAATGCACCGTTTGCAGTACTGATTACACGGTTTGTTTTTCCGGATAAAAGCAATTCAACGGCCAAATAACCCATTTTGGTGGCATTCACCCGATCTCTGGCGGTAGGGGAGCCGCCGCGCTGGATATGACCAAGTACTGTAACACGGGGATCCAAGCCAATGCTGTCACGGATCTTTGCTGCAATATTAGAAGCAGAGCCAGCTCCTTCTGCGACGACAATCATATAGTGTGTAAAGCCATTTAAACGAGCTTGCCGGATTTTTTCAATAACATCTTTATCAAAATCAATCTCTTTTTCAGGAACAAGAACAGCTGTAGCGCCAACAGCAAGACCCACATACATTGCCAGATAGCCGGCGTTGCGGCCCATAACCTCAACAACAGAGCATCGCTCATGTGATTGCATCGTATCGCGAAGTCTGTCAATGCAATCAATGGCTGTGTTTGCTGCAGTATCAAAGCCTAATGAATAATTTGTGCAGCAAACATCGTTATCAATCGTTGCAGGTACACAAATTACATTGATTCCAAAGCGGGAGAGGGCAGCAGCACCACGAAAAGTACCGTCACCACCAATGGCGATAATGCTATCTAATCCAAGGAATTTGCAGGTGGTTGCGGCTTTTTCCTGACCTTTTTCGGTCATAAATTCATCGCTTCTGGCTGTATATAAAATTGTGCCGCCGCGATTGATAATATGACCAATGTTTTTCTCATCCAAACGAAGTACATCGCCGGAAATCAGACCGTTGTATCCGCGGCGAATACCAAAGCATTCCACACCGCGGTATAGGGCAGTACGGACAATAGCACGAACACAAGGATTCATGCCGGGAGCGTCGCCGCCGCTTGTTAAGACACCAATTCTTTTTATAGCCATAACATACCTCCAAAAAATCTACATATTAATTATAGTTGATTTATAGTAATAAGTAAAGATGGAATCGAATAGAGCAAATACATAATTCTCCTGAAACACCCGGGGAGGATGAAGTCTTGATATAGTTTGATTACTGAACGAATTCGTTGGTTAAACAAACTGAACGCAACAAAATAAAAATTTTGTTGCGTTCGCGGCATATATATGCTATAATATATCTATATAAGACAAACCGAAGTATTTCCAGCCCTAAAAAACCAATATTTGAGCTGACAGCACCTATTCTTTATAAGGAGATCATTATATGAAACGTTATTATGATGCGCCGCAAATTTTAAAAGACTTTTTAACCTACCACGAGTCAATTAAAGGTCAATCACCTAAAACAATATCAGAATACTATTTAGATCTGCGTATGTTCCTTCGCTTTGTAAAACTCATGCGTAATGATATGCCCATTCATACGCGCCTGGATGATATTGATATACGTGACATAAATCTTGAATTCATTCGAACCATAACTACATCAGAGATATTTGACTTTTTATCCTATTTAGCAAATGACCGCACACCAAATCCGGATGCTCCTATGCCGGAATATGGTATATCACCTGCAGCACGCGCCAGAAAGCTTTCCGCATTAAAATCCTTTTATAAATATCTAACACTGCGTACCAAACAAATGAGCGAAAATCCGGTTGCAGATCTGGAATACCCAAAACTACGCAAAAGTTTGCCAAAATATCTGACCCTTGAACAATCTGCAGCTCTTTTAAAGGCGGTTTCAGGCCCAAGTCAGGAACGGGATTATGCAATTTTAATGCTTTTCCTAAACTGTGGTATACGTCGCAGTGAGCTCGTCGCATTAAACCTTACCGATGTTTATGAAGACCGGATCCGCGTAATTGGCAAGGGCAACAAAGAACGATTTGTCTATTTTGGCAGCGCCTGCAGAAAGGCTATCGACAGCTATTTACCCATTCGTCAAAAACAAGTTTTGTCTGATAACCGGGCACTGTTTGGCTCCCGCGACAGTAACAGAATCAGCGTATCCGCAGTTCATCGACTCGTTAAAAAGTATTTATTGATGTCCGGATTGGATGTTACACAGTTTTCCGCGCATAAGCTGCGCCATACAGCCGCAACGATGATGCTTTCCGGAGGCGTGGATGTAAAAACAGTTCAGGAAGTTCTTGGCCACGAAAATCTGAATACAACACAAATTTACACACACATCGAAAACACCGAACTAAAAATTGCAGCGGAAGCAAATCCGCTGTCAAAACTGGATTTTGCAAAGGGAGAGGACGAATAGGTCCTCTCCCCTCTTTTTATAATACAAATTCGATTGCTTCCCGGATGTTATTCACATAATAAACCTGTAATTCACCAGGAATTTCCAACTTTTCAGATGTTTTCTTCGGAATAATACATTGTTTAAAGCCCAATCTTGCAACTTCTGCCAATCTTGCGTTCATCTGTGACACGCTGCGAATCTCACCGGTTAAGCCAACCTCGCCGATCGCAACAAGATCTTCAGGGATTACTTTATCGCGGTAAGAGGATGCAACAGCCAACAGCACGGGCAAATCAGCACCGGGCTCGTCCAGCTGTAAGCCACCAATGACATTAATGTAAGCATCAAACAAGCTAAGCTTCATATTTGCTCGCTTTTCTGCAACAGCCAAAAGGAGCGCTGCTCTGTTAAAATCAAAACCATCTGAAGTTCTTCTGGGGACATTAAATGTAGTTCTTGTAACCAGGGCCTGTACCTCAGCCAAAACCGGTCTTGTGCCTTCCATAACGCAGGCAACGCATGTGCCAGATGCCCCTTCCGGCCGCCCATCTAGAAGCATTTTTGATGGATTTGGCACTTCAACCAGTCCGGAATCCATCATTTCAAACACACCGATCTCATTGGTTGATCCAAAACGGTTTTTTACAGCACGCAGAAGCCGATAAGACGAGTTAGAATCTCCCTCAAAATACAGAACACAATCAACCATGTGCTCCAATACTTTCGGTCCTGCAATGGCACCGTCTTTATTAATGTGGCCGACAACAAAAATGGTGATACCCTGGGATTTTGATAGGTGCATCATAGACATGGTGCAATCCTTCACTTGGGATACGCTTCCCGGAGCAGATTCATTCGTTTCACTATATAGGGTCTGAATGGAATCCACGATCAAAATATCCGGCTGCAGCTTATTTGTTGTCTCAATAATATCTGAAAGTCTTGTTTCCGAAAGAATAAATAACTCCTCCGGCATAACACGCAATCTTTGGGCGCGCAACTTTATCTGTTTTTCACTTTCCTCACCGGATACATACAGGACCTTTCTGCCGTTGCACAGGCTGCTACAAATCTGCAACAGCAGTGTAGACTTACCAATGCCCGGCGCGCCGCCTACAAGGACCAGAGAGCCTTCAACAGCGCCTCCGCCCAATACCCGGTCAAGCTCACCCATTCCGGTGGAAAAGCGCAGCTCTTGCTGAGAATCCACATCTTGAATTCTTTGTGCATTTCTAGGCATATCCAATGAAAATGACTTGCCCTTGACAATCGGTGTAGGCTTTTCGATATGCTCAACAAGGGTATTCCATTCGCCACAAGCAGGACACTTTCCCTGCCATTTCGGTGTTTCATTTCCACAGGAACTGCAATAGAAAACAACTTTTGACTTTGCCATAACACAAAGCTCCATTTCCAATTTGAATTGTCTATATTATAGCAATCAAATGTTCTATGGTCAAGAGTATCAAACCGGCTCAGTTATGTACTGACCGACAGTTACGGCAATAATGCCGCATATTTTCTTCTGATACTCTTTATTTTGTAATAGCATCGACTCCTGAAGATTTGACAAAAAACCGCATTCAACCAAAACTGCAGTACATTTAATATTTTTCAAAAGATATATGTCCTCTCCCCTTTTGGGCCTTCTGTTGCTTCCGGGATTTAAGAAACGAATAAAAGCATCTTGTAATCCTACAGCCAGATCCTTGCTGTTATTGTTGTCATTGTAAAATATTTGTGCACCACGATACTTTCCTTCCTGGAAGTAATTCTGATGAATACTAATTACAACAGGATTCTGTATGCTGTTTATCAGATTTACCCGATTCTTTAAATCGGATATCTTTTTGGCGGCGATTGTATCCCCCTGGGAATAGACGGATTCCTTTGAGTTTCGTGTCATAACTGTAGGGATACCCAGTAAGTGCATTAAATCATCTAACCGCAATGAAATTTCCAGATTAATGTCGCATTCCAGCGTTCCATCGCACGAACTGGTTCCGCCATCAGGATATCCGTGCCCAGCATCAATTACAACCGTATGAGGAACTGATTCATTTTGCCTGTTGCTAAAAGCGTCAGCACTTTTGCCTGCGCCAATTCCTACAAGAATAAAGCAAGATAAAACCAGAGCATATACAGCAATGAAAGCTATGATATTTCTTCTACCAATCATATATAACACCTCCTTTGATTTTATGCGTATAAAACCTTTTCATACCCGATTGCATAGAATGGCAAGGAACGACAGTTCCTACTAAAATGTGATTGGAGATATTGTTTTGGAACAAAAAAAGCGTGAAAAGAACTATATGGAGGGGCGTTTGCCGTCATCGGCGCCATTGGCCAATCCCTATGTTCCCTTCCAGGTTGAATTTACACCAAACTATGAGCCAAGAAAAGCATTGGTACGCGGCACATTATTCCCCGGTTTGGAACTTCCTTTCATGGGAATGATCAACAAAAATGAACTTCCGGTTACACCGTTAACAGAATTGCAGGCATTAGGTTTTATGATCCAGGAGCTGGCCCTCTACCTGGACACACACAGAGATGATATGGAGGCTTTGGAATTATACCGTAGCTATCAGCGGATGCACAAGGAAGGTCTTGAAAAATACGAAAAAATGTGTGGTCCAATCAGCCACAAATCCGTTTCCGATGGACCCTATCGCTGGCTCGACGATCCGTGGCCTTGGGAATATGCAAAAAATCGGGAGGTATAAGAAATGTTTGAGTATAATAAGAAGCTGCAGTATCCGGTAAAAATTGATCGGCCGAATCCCCGGCTGGCATCTGTTATCATCTCCCAATACGGTGGTCCTGACGGTGAGTTGGGCGCATCTCTGCGTTATCTCTCCCAAAGATATTCTATGCCCTTCGATGAATTGAAAGGCCTTTTGACGGACATTGGCGTGGAGGAATTGAATCATCTTGAGATGGTGGGTGCGATCATTCATCAGCTGACTCGAAATTTAAAGGACTCCCAAATTCAGGATAGCGCGTTTGCACCATATTTTGTGGACCATACAACAGGTGTGTATCCCCAATTTGCCTCTGGAACCCCCTGGACAGCCGCTACAATGCAGGTTAAAGGCGATCCAATTACTGACCTGTCCGAAGATCTTGCAGCGGAGCAAAAGGCGCGTACGACCTATGACAACATTCTCCGGTTAAGCGACGACCCGGATGTAAACAATGTAATCAAATTCCTTCGGGAAAGAGAAATTGTGCACTTCCAGCGGTTCGGTGAGGCAATCCAATTACTTCGCGAAAAACTGAATCAAAAGAACGTCTATTATATGAATCCCGCTTTCGATCTGTAACAAAAATACCGGAAGACGAAATCGTCTTCCGGTTTTATTCGAATTATACAGTTCTTCCGGTGAGATATTTTGCAAGCTCTGTCATATATTCGGTATCTTCAAACGCCTCTAATGCAGAAATCGCCTGATTTGTATATTCACAAACGAGCTTTTCACATTCTTCAAGACCATAGAGCTGGACAAATGTATTCTTTGTCGCATCCACACCGGTGGCCTTGCCCATTTGCTGCGCATCACCGATCACATCCAGCATATCATCGCGAATCTGGAATGCAAGTCCAAGGGCCGACGCAAAAGCATCCGCCGCTTTCAGTTGCTGCTGTGTACCATTGCCAGCCAACACACCTAAAATGCATGCAGCGCGAATCAGCGCACCGGTCTTTCTGGACTGTATGTCAATGACCTCTTGCTTCGTGCATTGACGGGATTCGCTTTGGGTGTCCAAAACCTGGCCGCCAACCATACCCAACTCGCCGGAACACTCTGAAAGAACTTTTACAGCATTGATTTTCGTTTCTGCAGAGTAAGGGGCTTGTGTCAAATGGTTAAATGCTGCAGTGAGCATACCGTCACCTGCCAACACAGCAAGACACTCTCCATATACCTTATGGTTGGTCAATCTGCCCCGTCGATAATCATCATTATCCATACAAGGAAGATCATCATGAATCAGGCTATATGTATGGATCATCTCTATAGCAGCAGCAAATTCGACAGCATCCTTCCAATCTCCCCCGCACATACGGCAGAAATCAAAAACGAATATGGGACGAAGGCGCTTACCGCCGGCGAGAAGACTGTACCGCATAGACTCAAAAAGGGATTGCTGCGGCTGCTGTGGATATACAAAGCATTTCCGGTCCAGAAAATCTTCAATATACTGCCGGTATTGCTTTGTTTGTTCATCAAAAGTATGCATCATATCAGAAATTCTCCTCTGAAGGGTTTCCCTGGGCATCTGCGACGATTTGCTTTACCTGCAGCTCTGCTTCATCCAACAGTTTGCCGCAGCTCTCAACAAGCTTGGTGCCCTCCTGGAACAGTTTTAAAGACTCATCCAGGGGAACATCGCCACGGTCCATTGCCCGGACAATTTCTTCCAGTCGACGCATATTATCCTCGAATGTCATATTTTCCTTACTCATTTATATCACTCCTAATGTCTGTGATTACAGCATCCAAATTACCATCGCATAAACGAACGCGGATATTATCATTTGGACTGACCTGTTTTACCGATCGGACGACTTCTCCCCTGTCCGTCTGGGCCACAGCATAGCCGCGTGTTAAAACCTTCAGCGGACTCATAGCATCCAGCTTTGCCGTCAAAGACAGAAACTGCTGCTTTTTTCGGGATACCTTCTCTTGCTGCTGGGCAGTTAATCTGGAAGATAACAGCAACAATGCGTTTCGTCGCTGTTGTATATATCTGGTTGGACTTTGCAAAGCTCCTGCAGCGGAAAGCGCACTCAGGTGCTGCCTGGAAGCCTTGAGACGACGCAGAAGCGAGTTTGCCATTGTGGTCATCATCGTGTCAAGCTCTTGGTGCAAGACGTCCTGATCGGGTACAGCCAGCTCAGCAGCGTTGGACGGTGTGGCTGCACGAAGATCGGCAACATAATCGCTGATCGTAACATCCGGTTCGTGACCTACTGCAGAGATTACCGGAATTTCTGAATGATAGATGGCATAGGCGACCTGGGGGTCGTTGAAAGCCCATAAATCCTCAATTGAGCCACCACCGCGTCCAACGATCAGCAGATCTGCCAGCCTGTGGAGATTTGCATATTGGATTGCAGCAGCAATTTCTCCCGGCGCTTCAGCGCCTTGTACACGGACCGGCAAAAGCCTTACCTTTGTCAGTGGATATCGTTTTTGTAGAATGCGCAGCATATCGTGTATTGCCGCACCGGCAGAACTTGTAACAATACCAATGGTACCGGGATATCGCGGCAGTTGCTTTTTGTGCTCCGGATCAAACAGGCCTTCTGCAGCCAATTTCTTTTTTAGTTGCTCAAAGGCCACATGCAAATCACCCGCACCATCTGCAATAAGATTCGTGCAGTAAAGTTGATATGCACCATCTCTGGGATATACAGAAACCTTGCCTAAGGCAATAATCTGCATTCCATTGTCGGGACGAAATTTCAATTTTAAAGCATTTCCCCGAAACATAACGCAGCGAATGGTTGCCTGTTCATCCTTCAAAGAAAAATAGTGGTGTCCAGAGGGATAAACCTTGTAGTTACTGATCTCACCACGGACAGCAACCCCGGTTAACACCGGATCAGCATCCATCTTTTCCTGAATATATTGATTAATTTGCGCAACGGAAAGCACCTGCTGTGCCATATTATCCCTCCTGGGCTCTGTAGGTAAGTAACGCAATGCCCATTGCATTGTCGGTTGAGTATTTCGGCTCCGCAAAGATTGCATCCAGCGGCATAAGAGTCTGGCGAAGCAGCGAGTTAGAAGCAACGCCGCCGGAGAAAATAACCGGAAGATCCGGGTATATTTTCAATGCATTTTCTGTAGCGCAACGAACAGCACCGGCAACGCATCTCAAAGCATAGGCAGCAGTTTCAGCCGGATTTTGAGATTTTTCGTGATATTGCTGCACCTTGTTCTGCACACCGGATAATGAAAATTCCATTTCATCGCATTTTACACGAAAGACATCATTATTTTCAGCCTGCAAAGACAATGCATCCAACGATTTTCCTGCCGGGAACGGCAAGTTTAGAAGCTGCCCGGTTCTGTCAATTAATTGACCTGCTGAAATATCTGTTGTGCCACCGATACGCTGACAACACAAATTTCCTTCATTGGGCTCAACTAAAAGAAGCTCTGTTGTGCCGCCGGATAGATGCCAAGCCAGATGAGGCTTGTCCAGCAGATCCAATCGACCAGCGCTCCAGGCGGATGCCGCAATATGACCTTGCTGATGGGAGAACTCGTACAGAGGCACGTGCAAAGCATTTGCAAGAAGGGTAGCCTGGGTAATTCCAACCATAAAACATGGCATATAGCTACCCTCAACGGCTCTTGGACGGGTGCTGACACCAACAGCGCCTATAGAGTTTGGTTCAACATCCAAAAAAAGCCTACCGGAAAGTTCCTGCAGGCTTTTTGTGTGGTGAAAAACCGCATCACTTTGGCGCAGCCCCAACTCCCCTGCCTTTACCGGTAATAACTGGGAGCAGTTAACCCCACCGTTACCGTCAAAATACGCAATTGAAGTGGTATAATTGCTTGTGTCAAAGCCAATGCATTTCATTTTGTTACCTCTGGAGACAGACCTCTTGCGAATGCACCGAGTATACCGTTTACAAAAGCACCGGTATCGTCACCATCATACATCTTTGCAATGCGGACAGCCTCGGATATAGCTACACCCGTTGGAACATCCTCAACAAACAAAATCTCAAAAATAGCCAACTGCATAATCGCCCGTGTCAATTTGGAGATACGGGACACATCCCAGTCAATTGAGTATTGCCGAATGTATGTATCTAATTCATCAACGCGGTTTGCAACACCGGAAACAACAGTATCAATATATTCCCGTTGTGCGCGGCTGGGTCGCTCTGCATAAACCTGGTTTTCCTCAGACAGTTGTCCGTAATATTCCTTATCCAGGCGCGCAGCTATAATTTTCTCCGGTTCATCTCCGGTGAATATGCAACTGTAAATCAGATGTACCGCCAGTTCTCTGGCATTTGCTCTTGTCATAGTAGCCCCTTATTAACGAATAATTCCGCAAACATTCACATTAACTGCATTAATTTTCACGCCGGCAAATGATGCAACAGAAGAAGAAACCACATCCTGAACGGACTTGGCAATTGTAACGACGCTCTGGCCGTAACCTACATTAATGTTGCAATCAATATCCAGAGAATCATCTTCATTGATCGTAATCTTAATGCCTTTACCCCAGTTCTTTTTTCCGATCAGGTCTGCAATGTCCGCACCGGGCTTTGTGGTCAATCCAACAACACCTTCAACTTCGCCAATTGCATTTGCAACAATGGATGCAATTACATCCTCGGAAATAAAAACATTTCCGTTTTCCTGTGTCTGGGTAATATATTGCTTATTGTCTGCCATGGAAATACCTCCCAATCATTGCCGTATTCATTTACAGCATACTTTTGTTTATTGTACCACAAATCCTGAAAAATACAATAGTTTTCTACATTATAAGAAAAATACCCAGAGGCAATTTACCTCTGGGTAGCTGATTATTGCACCTCAACAACGTGAATATCCTTCATCTTAAAGGTTGACTGCGTCATAACAATGTCGGCAATGACCGCAACATCCTTGTTAGCCAAGCCGCCTTCCGGGGCAGCAACCGCTACAGATATGCCTTCGTTACCAATATAAGCAACGCAGTCTGTATATCCCTTTGCAATTACCAAACTTTCAATTTGTGCTTCGCAAAGTGCGGTTTGTACAATTTCTTCCAACTGTTCGTTGGATTGAACTGTTTCTGTATTGTCACCGTAGGCCATAGCTTCCTGAAGCAAACCAACTGCGCTGTCTCTTGCTTCCTGCCGTGACAGCCGAACAGCAGCAAAATAGTCCGTTACGGTATTACTGTCACCTAACGAAAGCGCATCACCGTCGTTGATAACCATCATATCCGCAGACATTATTTTGTCCGCATCCAGCGTATCTGTCAGATCGGCAACGCTCTGATCTTCCGTATATACCCAGTTTACATAGATTCCGGCGCAAACCGCTACCAAAACAGCAGCAGCCACCATATTCTTTTTCCAAATTTTCATAAGAAGGCCTCCATTCACTTCATTTTTAATACAGATATATGATTGGCACCCAAACCGGTAATTTTTGATACCGCGTCCACAATTGCCAGCTGCACAGTAGGGTTATCCGCGCCTTGACAGGCTATAATTGCCCCAAGATATACCGGTGGATTAATTTGCCGTATTAAACCGTTTTGGTTTCTGTTTGAATCTGTGACAATTACCGTATTATGATCCTTACCGGACGCGTTTTCTCCATTACTGATATTATCATTGGTCTGATAAAAAATCTCCTCCCCTGCCGCCTCTGTCAGCATAACACTGACTTTGCCGGCCCCATCTATCCTGCTTAGAATGGATGACAGTCTTTCTTCCATAGTTGGCTCTGACTGTGGTTTTACTGTCACAGGTGAAACGGTTTTATCGTTTTTTCTCACCTCCGGTATGGTCATTAGCACAACACCCACCAAAAGAACTATCGCAGCATAACGATACTTCTTTATAAGCACAGCAATCTTATTTCCGATACTTTTTATATCCACGCTTGATTCTCCTTTGGGATCGACAAATCGCTTTCAATGATTGATTGCAACTGCATTTTGGCATAAGGCGCGGCAGATCCGGATATTTTTACTGATATTGGTGTCGGCGGCGTGTCATCCGAAAGATATACAGTCACATTCACCGTCAGACCCATATTTTCTGCTTTGTCCAAAATATATGCTTCAGTATTTTCTTTTATGATTTCTGCCATTGCAGCATGCGAAGAATTTACTCCATCAGAAACCACTGCATCTGCTCTGATATCCAGCGTTTCGAAATAATCTGTCATATCGGTGAAAGTAATTTGAACCAGAGGCGACACAACTGTAATTGATAAAAATATTCCGGTCACCAACTTGATAATACCGCAATACGCGCTTTTGTTGCCGACCAGTTTCATAACCAGCGCGCTGATGATCGCTGCGGCAACCACCGATAGAAGATATGCACGTATTCCTTCCATTATGTTATTCCTTTCATTAAGCATACTGTACTAATCAGTAGCAACAAGCAAACAACCCCTAATGTTGCTAAAATAAAGCCCATAACTGTAGTGAAATCTGCAATTAAATTCACCGTAGCTTTCGAGCCAAAAATACTGCAGACGGTTGCCGTTAATTTCAGTATCAAATACTGGATACCTATCTGCATAAACGGAAGCAGAAATATTGCAACAATTGTGATGATTCCATACACCCCGGCCGCGCTTTTCATCACCCCTGCCCCCACAAGTATCGTTTCGGAGGCATCAGAAATGATCTTTCCCACCACGGGTACAGCACCGGAAATAATCATTTTTGTTGCTTTCACCGCAGATGCATCCGCCGTACCGCTTACAACACCGGTAATCGTCAAATACCCGCTAAATATGTATATAAATGCCTTCAGACTGCTGGTCATAACGCCTTTGGCAGTACTTTGTAACCGTTTTAACATATCACTGCCAACAGCACTGTTTGCAATACATATGGTGAGGTAAATGTATATAAGCGGAATTAGAAGTTTTGTGATTCCAACGGACAGCACAGTGCTGAATAGTGTCGTTGCCGTATATAACGCAGCTGATGTGGTTACTGCTCCCTGTGCAGCCATTGCGCTCGCCATTACCGGAAGAAGCAGCTTGCCATATTCACTCATTTCTTGGACAGTTCGGATCCCCAGCCGCAGCAATGTATTTGACGGTTGAATTAAAAGTATACCAACAGATATTGCGCTGACTAACTGGATGATATTTTTTGACATACCAGACATTGTTTCCAAAACAGACACCAGAAGCGCAACTGCAATCAATGAAAGACTTATGCGTACAGCCTCGGCAATACTAGGCTGCAGATGACTTATTGAGGAACGAATAACATACCATAAATCCTCTGAAAATGAAGCAGATTCCTCCGGCATATACCTCTCTGCTTCCAAAGGTGCTTGCGGTGCAGTGTACTCCATTGCTTTGGCTGTCACCGGTAACAGCACCAGGACCAGCAAAAATATAAAAATTTTCCTCATATTGCCCCCAGGATTTTCTCAAGTAAATCAATCAGGCTTGTAAACAACGGCAAGGACAGCCATAATATCACCGCAGAAGCGAGAAATTGAAGCATTTTGCCTAAAGAAGCGTTTCCGGCATCGTTACAAATCAAGCTTACAACTTCGCTTAGTAACGCAATTCCCACGGCCTTAAGTATGATCTTCATCATATCAACATTCAGTTGGCCCAGAATTTGCAGTCGGGAAATAAAAGCGACAACAGGTTGTATATAACCGATCAAACAGACCGCCAAAAGGCAGCATACAGCTACTGTAAGTATTAAGGAATAATCTTTATTTTGTTTCGCCAGAATTAAATAGAACACCAGAGCAATTATCAATCCGGCGGTTGCTTTTAAAAATGTATCCATTAAAACTGAAATAACGTCTTTACTAATTCAAACAGATCAAAAATTCTTTGTGCAATTATCATCAATACCACGATCAAACCGGCAAGAGTTGTCATTGTAGCCTGTTCTTCTCTTCCGGTTTTTGCAAGAACCTGATTTAAGATGGAAATGATAATTCCAACTGCGGCAATTTTAAAAATAAGATCAATTTCCATAAGTTATATAAACAGGATTGTCACAGCAGCGCCGGCACATATGCCCAGGGTTTGATAACTACGCAGCCTGGTGTCTTGATTCTTCGTAAATTCTTCAAGCTTTTTATAACAATTTTGGCGTAGCGAGCTTAATGCTCTCTCCTGTCCCTCCAGGTCAAACTTCCCCAACGTAAGCGAAAGCACCTCGAAACAAGATTTTGTAATATCCGGGACATCTCTTGCCTGCTCCAGTGCAGAACGCATACAAATTTCTGCATCCGGTAAAACCTGCTTTTGCAGCTCCTCCAAAAAATAACGAAACACTTTTGAAACTACACCCTTTGTAATGCCAATTACCTTTTCGGATAGTTCCGGCAACGGCAGAAGGTTATACCGCAGCTCTGATTGCATATAATCCAGCGCAGCAATCATCTGCTCAAGTGCAAATACCTCGCGGCGGTGATTATATGCCATAATAAGTCCAAAAGAACCGCAACCAACCACAATGAAAAGTGCGCCAAGAATCTTAAACATCATAAGTCTATCCTTTCACTGTACCATGTCTTGTCCGGGCGCATAATGATTAAGGTTTCAAACAATCTGCTCTCCAATAACGGGCGATACACCGGTCGATTGATTAAATCGTGACGACTTCCGGCGTGTGCAGTTGCCAATATTTTTACACCACACCAACCGGCATGAATCAGCGCTGCACAATCTTCCGAGGCAGTAATTTCATCTACGGCAATTGTTTCAGGTGTCATATTGCGAAGCAGAATTTCAATGCCTTCTGTTTTTTTACAACCGGATAAAACATCTGTATGTCTGCCAACCGGAAAACAAAGTCCCTCATTATTC
The DNA here is from genome assembly GCA_017630495.1 of Oscillospiraceae bacterium. GTDB lineage: Bacteria > Bacillota > Clostridia > Oscillospirales > Oscillospiraceae > Faecousia. The sequence goes on along the minus strand of JAGBVD010000080.1, from coordinate 2,140 downwards.
CTGGGAAAAATCTCTTCACGTTCGTCAACTACCGATACGAAACCACCATGCTTGTCCGAGCGTTGGCGAATCAAATCTCTCAATAATGTTGTTTTGCCGCTGCCCGGCTGTCCAATAATCAGCACCGAACCGGAATAATCAGCCATCGTCGTAGCAATACCGGAAAAATCCCTGGAAACGCGCAGATTTACTGAAGTAATCGTTCGAACTCCACTCATAACTCCGTTATGTAAAACCGCATCACCGCAAATACCAACTCTATGTCCGCCAAAAGCGGTAATATACCCCTTCTCAACACTTGAAGCGGCCCAGGGTGAGTATTTAGAGGCCATATTTACACAAAACTTAAGATCCTCCGTGCAAACAGGCCTTTCCAACCAGATTCGTTTCCCTTTCAGAACCAATTCCGGTGGTGTGCCTAAACGAAGTCGCAATTCCTGCAATTCTTCCCTTCCAAGCTCGTCCACTCTTTTACGCATCCAGATAGGAACCAGGTTCATATAGGCCTGCCATGCGCATCTCATAAGCATCACTCCCAATGAATCCTATGTGCCGCAATAAAAAATATGCAAAAAAGGCCCCCGGTATACCCGGGGGCCTTTTCAACAAGAGTTATTCAGTTTCATCTTCATCCGGTTGCTCATCACACAGATCATCAAAATCCATCTGATTGCATTGTCCGGATTTAATCTGTTCCCACTGCGCTTTGGTAATCAGGATCGCACGAGGTTTACTGCCGGCAAAGGGGCCAACATACCCCTTCTCCTCCATTTCGTCAACAATACGAGCAGCGCGGGCGTAACCTAACTTTAACCGTCGTTGCAACATCGAAACAGATGCCTGTCCGGTTTCCAAAATAACATCTACTGCAGCAGGCAGCAATTCATCTCCTGACATCTCATCAGCATTGGGCTCTGCCTCAACAGGTGCGCTGCCCTTGCTGCCGGTTTGAGAGGCTTTTCGTTCAATCTCGTCAATAACCTTTTGATCATATGCAGCGTTGTGATTGGATTTGACAAAATTAGCAACCGCCTCAACCTCCGAATCACTGACAAAACAGCCTTGAACTCGCTTGGGTTTGCCGTTACCAATGGGGGCATAAAGCATATCACCTCTGCCAACCAGCTTTTCAGCACCCTGCGTATCCAAGATGATACGGGATTCCATAGCCGAAGCAACAGAAAAGGCGATTCTGGAAGGGATATTCGCCTTCATAAGACCTGTGATCACATCCGCAGAAGGACGCTGCGTTGCAATGATTAAGTGCATACCTGCAGCACGGCCCATTTGCGCAATACGGCAAATAGACTCTTCCACTTCTTTGGCTGCAACCAACATAAGATCAGCCAACTCATCAATGATTACAACAACCTGCGGCAATTTTACCGCATCCACTTCCTGACCATCTACAATGCTGTTGTAGGATTCGATATCGCGCACACCGGCATCAGACATTGTCTTATAGCGGCGCATCATCTCTGTAACAGCCCACTGCAAACTTCCTGCTGCCTTCTTGGGATCGGTTACAACCGGTGTCAGCAAGTGCGGAATGTCGTTATAAATGCCCAATTCCACCATCTTAGGGTCAATCATGATGAGCTTAACATCATCGGGACTTGCTTTATACAGAAGAGAAATAATAATGGAATTCATACACACAGATTTACCGGAACCGGTTGTGCCGGCAATCAGCATGTGCGGCAGTTTCGCAATATTACCAACAATACAGCTGCCACCGATATCCTTGCCAACGGCAAAGGAAGATTTGGATCTGGCATTGTTGAACTCCTGAGATCCAATCACATCGCGCAGCGAAACAGTAGTGACAGACTGATTCGGCACTTCAATACCAACCACAGAGTTTCTTCCGGGAATCGCAGCAATACGCACACCTGTGGCACCAAGGCTCAATGCAATGTCATCTGCGGCGGTTGTCAGCTTGTTGAGACGAACGCCCTTTTCCAGTTCCACCTCATATCTGGTAACGCTGGGGCCACGGGTGACATTAATAATATGTGCCTCAATTTTAAAGCTCTCAAGGGTTTCACTCAATCTTCTGTGGTTTTCACGCATCTCTGCTGCACCATCAGTAGCTGCAGTGCCTGAAGGTCTCAAAAGATCGATAGGCGGACAACGATAT
>JAGBVD010000079.1 GCA_017630495.1 Oscillospiraceae bacterium | reverse complement strand
CGCCGCAATGCAAAGGCAGTAAATTTCGGCATTGTTTACGGCATCTCCGAATTTTCCCTTGCTGACGATATTGGCGTTAGCCGTTTTGAAGCAAAGGCTTATATTGACGGCTATCTTGCAACATATCACGGTGTCCGGGATTATATGAAACGGGTCGTGCAGGACGCACGGGAAATTGGCTACACACAGACAATGTACGGCCGCCGCCGTTATATCCCTGAGCTGAAGAACAGCAACTATAATATTCGTCAGGGCGCGGAACGCATCGCCCTGAACACACCAATCCAAGGTAGCGCTGCTGATATTATCAAACTTGCGATGATCTATGTGGACAAAGCACTGGAAGAACAATTCCCGGAAGCGAAATTGCTGCTTCAGGTCCACGATGAATTGATTGTGGAATGTCCGGAGGAAATTGCCCAGGATGTTGCACAGCTGGTAAGTCGTGAAATGGAGAGGGTAGCGAAACTCAATGTTCCTCTTCTGGCAGAAGCCAAGTGGGGAAAGAGTTGGTACGAAGCGAAATGATGGAATATGTATTAATGACGCAGGAGCATATTGGGCAAATTGCTGCTTTAGAGCAAGAAAATTTTAGTATGCCCTGGAGTGAAAATGCCATTTCTGCAGAGCTAAAAAATCCATTATCGCTATGGATTGTTGCTGTCGATCGGCAGAAGGTTGTAGGCTATGTCGGCTCACAGTCTGTGCTGGGTGAGGCGGATATGATGAATCTTGCTGTAGACGCAATGTACCGCCGTCAAGGAATTGGCAAACAATTAGTGCTTTCACTGATTGACGGATTAGCGCACAATGCCGTCTCTAAACTGACATTGGAAGTGCGCGCGTCCAATACTGCAGCTATTTCACTGTATGAATCCCTTGGCTTTTTACAGGTGGGTCGTCGCCCCAACTATTATTCCGGACCCAAAGAAGACGCTTTGATTTTGCGAAAGGAGTGGGATGTGTGAATATTTTGGCAATTGAGTCATCCTGTGACGAAACTGCTGTTGCTATTGTTGCTGACGGCAGAACAGTTTTGACGGATTGTATCGCGTCCCAGGTTGACCTGCACCGCATTTATGGTGGCGTTGTTCCTGAAATTGCTTCGCGAAAGCACATTGAGGCAATTTATGCTCTTGCTGACCAAGCCCTCATAAATGCCAATCTCACAAGAGGGGATATTGATGCGGTCGCTGTAACATATGCCCCTGGATTGATTGGCGCGGTTTTGGTTGGTGTGAATTTTGGTAAAGCGGTATCTCTTGCTATGGATAAACCGCTGATCCCAGTTCATCATATCCGCGGACATATTGCTGCCAATTATATTGCATACCCGGAATTAAAGCCGCCGTTTTTGTGCCTGGTCGTATCCGGCGGGCACACGATGATCGTGGATGTAAAGGATTATACTCAGATGGAAATTCTGGGAGGGACTCTTGATGATGCAGCCGGTGAATGCTTTGACAAAGTAGGGCGCGTTTTGGGAATGCCATATCCCGGCGGTGCAGCTCTGGATAAGGCCGCACAGCAAGGTAACCCGGAAGGGTATGTACTTCCGAGAGCAAAGGCCGGTGAAAACCCATATGATATGAGCTTTTCCGGCTTGAAAACGGCTGCGCTGAATCTGATTCATAATGCACAGCAAATTGGACAGGAAGTCAATATCAACGATTTGTGTGCATCTTTTTGCGCCGCTGTATCTGATACACTGGTGCTGCGTACTATGGCAGCGTTGGAACAGACAGGATATAAAAAATTGGCTGTTGCAGGCGGCGTAGCTGCCAATTCTGTAATTCGGCGGGATGTTCTGTCTGCAGCTGAAAAAATTGGGGCAAAGGTATATTTGCCACCGCTTTCCTTGTGCGGAGATAATGCGGCTATGATTGGCGCGCAGGGCTATTATGAATTCCTTTCGGGGAATGTTGCGGATATGTCTTTAAACGCATATGCCACAAAATCTATTCTCGGAGAAGCTATCTGAAATATTAAAATGCAGGCAAGAACACGATTGCCTGCATTTTTAAAATGAAGGAATATGCGTGATATATCTATTGCTAATTTAACATTTTAGGTGGAAAAAATCTTCGAATATACCCAATTATAATGTTAGTAAGAATATTTGAGTGATTTATTTGCCGATCATTGTGGATAAATCTGTGGAAATTGTGAATAACTATTTTGAATATTCAGGTTTTAATGCATTAATTACCTGAAACTTTTTGTAAATCTTTCAATTATTTGCTGTCTAAATTGCATTTTGAGGTTGCCGGGATGTTAAAGATCATAACTTCAATGAAACAACTGAATATTTGCCAATTACTGGATGTGTACAGAGAAGACATCGAAAACAATGCCTGTAGTAATGATTTCGCCTTTACGCAGAACAACCGTGTTATTGAAGCGGAACAAGATTTTTTAAACTATATGGGCGATTTCTTCAAGGTGGATGGTGCCATTCTTTGCGTGTGGGAGCATGATGGTGTGTATATGGCTGCTTTGCGTATAGAGCCATATAAAGACGGATATTTAATTGCCGCCTTGGAGACAAAACCTACGGAGCGCAGAAAGGGATACGGAAAGAAGCTGTTGCGAGCAACTATGGAATATATGCGCAATATTTCTGGAAAAAGAATATACTCCCATATAAAGAATACCAATGTTCCATCCTTTCAACTGCATAAAGCTTGCGGCTTTTCAGTTATACAGGACTGCGCGGTTTTGTTGGATGGTTCCGTTTTTACAAATTACAGTACGCTATGCTATGAATACTAAAAACACGCCGAACGGTTTTCCGTTCGGCGTGTTTACACTTATTATTTCTTGACAATTGTAAAGGCGTTTTCGTTGACCAGCTTTCCGTTAAAGTAAACCGTCATAGTGTATTTGCCTACTGTCTCAGGAAGCGATGGGATGTCCAGCTCACAATAACCGCGATACCACATATTGGTCCACTTCTCGGTTTTTGTTTTGCTGCTCACAATTGCGCCTTCACTATTACGAATGACGAAGAGCTGTGTAATCTTGTCGGACGATGTTTTGTAAGTGTCATCCAGCTTTACAAGATAAGCTGCTTTTTCGCCAACTTTAAATTTTGTACGATAATCCGAACTGGATAAATAATAGCGATTCCAGTTGGATGCGGAGGGGCGCTTGCACATTTTAAATTGCATATCGTCCGCTTTCACACCGTATTTGCTGAATTTCTCTGCCTTCGGGACTACCTGGTCCAGCAGACCACCAAGAATAGCCTTGCCGTCAGAGGTCTGCAGGGAGATGGAATAAGTGGTTCCGGGTATGAGGGGGGAGATGGATATGCTGTTTTTGCTTGTACATGTGATTTCCTTTGGCGAACCACCGTCAATCGTGTAAATCAGCAACCAGCCTTCGGAGGAAATATCACCGATAGGTTTCCAGGACAGTGTCATTTTATTGGGATCAGACATATCCGCTTTGAAATCTGTGATGGTTTTGGAATTTGCTGCGGCAAAGGCCCGCTGGCTAACGCTCATACCCTCGGCTGTAACCTCGACAGTATATTCCTTTCCAAGATCAACAATATCAAAGGAAGCTGTTGTCTGCTCTGTTACGATTGTTTGATCAAAATCGCTGTCGTTGTAACAACGAACTGTCCAATTCTTGATCGCTATTTTTGCAGGAGCAACCCAGCTGGCAGTCAGAACATTGTTAACACAGCCGGTAATTTGCACTTTTTCAGCCTTTACAATTTTGCTTGCAGTGTGCGTAATTTGATTGGTTCCCGCAAGGCGTAGCTGTTCCACAGGCCGCAGGGTGAAGGTGTAGTTGTTACCAACGGTAAGACCGTTGATTGCGATCATATGACCGGAGAAAATAATGTCTTTTTCTTCCTTGTTGTCATCTTGATAACTAACAATCCACTGTTTACTGTCAGGACCGTCAATGGCAAAACTTAAAATCACAGAACCATCTTCGTTTCCGGTCGCTGCACTTAAATGAAGGATGTTTGTCTGACTGGGCGTGGAGTAGGAAGCTGTGGTATCGCCGATGAGACGGTGGAAGCCGCTGATCTGGACTTTAATTTTATAAGCACAGTCCGGTGCCAGGTTTGTAAACTCGGCCTTGCCACCTACCACAGAGGCGGATAATTGGTTACCATATGTATCCGAACACAGTACGGTGAGCTTGGTTTCATCAACATCGGAACCAATATGTACGGTTAGTGCACCGTTGATACCCTCTTTTAAAAGAATTGCATCAATGGATTGCAGATAATAATGCCGGTAGAAGAACAGCCCTGCAAGAATGAGCAACAGCGCACAAGCGGAAATGATTGTAGGAAGTATCCAGCGTCTCTTTTTCGGCGCGTTCTGTGTTTCGTCAGGTGCATCCTGGGAATCTTCGTTGGGTGTGATTTCGCTGTCTTCGCCTATATTCTCGTCTGTGTTTTCTTCGGAATTTTCATTGCTTTCCTGTCCGTCGTTCAAAGGAATCGGCTCCGGAATGGGAACATCAATAGCCTCCGGCTGAACAACAGGATCCGGAACCTGATGGGCGATCAGGTCGTCGGCCTGCGACAGCATATCGGACACTTCGTTTGTGACCTCACCGTAATCAATCTGGTCGGTTTCCTCATCAGAAAGAGCATCATCATCCCAGGCATCTTCCAGGAAAGATAGATTACCGTCGGCATCCTCGGTGTAGGTCAGAATATTGTCCTCATCAGAAATGTCCTCATCTGAGCCATCAGTCTGCTGCTCATTACTGTTGACAGATTGGTTTTTCGGAGTTTCATCGGCAGGCAAGGACTCGTCACTGATCTGTGCTTGCTCAGCATTATCCACCGGGGCTACATCGTCGGAGTCGGCTGACACATCTTGGTCAAGAACGGGGGAGATGGGCGTATCATT